>CAZIAU010000770.1:0-1851 GCA_964536755.1 uncultured Bacteroides sp.
CAGTCCCTGGCTGTGGACCCGGTCAGGACCACAACCGTTTATGCCTCCATTAATGCCAAAGAGGGTAACAGGAAAAAAACCGGGGGAACAGTTATCAAGTCGGTGGACGGGGGCTGGAACTGGTCCCCGATCTATGAGAAGAACGGCCTGGAAGACGGTATTATAAGATCGATTGTTATCGATCCCGCATCCCCGGTAGATAACCGGACTCTCTTTGTGGCAGTTTATGGCAAAGGAGTATTTAAAAGTATCGATGACGGGGTTGAATTCAACCGGGTTACACCCGTTGAAATATTTAACGGGAATACGAGATTAATGGACCTTGAGATGGCCCCCGGCGATAACCGGACCCTCTACCTGGCAGTGGGCGGATCGAGGGGGATAAGGCCACTCCGGGGAGGTAAGGATAATTATCCGGTGGTCCGTCCGGGCATGTTCGGAGGAGTGTTCAAAACCAGCGATGGCGGATCCACCTGGAGTAAATGCAATACGACCAGGGAACTTCCCAGTGTGCAGGATCTTGCCATTCATCCTGAGAACAGGGATATTGTCTATGCAGCAGTATATCCTGAAGATTTCATGATCCGGGCTGATGACGATCCCCGGTGGGCAAAGGGAGGCCTTTATGTAACAAAAAACGGCGGAGAAAGCTGGGAAATGATTTTTGATGCACCCGAAAATGATATGTTCGGGAAAGGACTGGTACAGGCTGTTGCAATTAATCCCCTCTGCCCCGAGATCATCTATATAGCAGTGGAGCCCTACGGGATCTACCGCACGTTAGATGCAGGAAAAGAGTGGGAACTGGTGGGAGAGGAATCGATGAACCGGAGGCAACGCATCTATCATTCGGTAAATATCAATCCACACAACGTAGCCGAAGTCTGGGTCGCCCCTTTCGGCAGTTCCTTTTTAAAAACAGTGGACGGGAAAGCCGATGAATACATAAAAAGCAAGTATGTAAATGCCGATTTTATACGGAATGGCGGGTTTGAAGAAATGACCGATCAGGATATTTTAAGCGTCTGGCATTTTGAACAGCCGCCCCTGGTCGAGGGTGAAGAGCCGGTGATCACTCTTACCGGCAATAGGGTGAACAAGGGAGAACAGGCAGTTCATTTCAATCTGACCCAGGCCTATATTGATGCCCCCTCACCATGGCCCGCTTACCGTGAATATGCCGAAATGAATCCGGGTGCCGGGATGGCCCCGTCCCGAAGAGAGACAGGTGAAACCCAGAGCTGGTTGTATCAGGATATCGATCCCTATTTCACCACCCTGATGAGAGGTAAAAAAATCTCCCTCGAAATGGATGTATATGTGGAAAAACGTGAATTTTCCGATTACTGGGAGAGAGGATCGGAAATGGGGGAAACGCCACGCAACCCGCCACAGGTCTTCCTTTCCGAAGCACGTGATTTCAATGTTCACTGGATGATAGCCGAGGCTTCCCTGGATGACTCTGTCGGTGAAGATACAGGAGGGAAATGGATCAGGTGCAGTGCTGAAGGTGTGGTTTCTGAAGAAGCTCAGTGGTTAAGGGTGACAGTGACCGGAGTATGGCATCATTCATTACCCATGGACCTGTATATTGACAATGTGAGTTTGAAAATTGTGAATTAAATTTTTGTATTTTAAATTTCTTAAACTAAAAGAATAGAAGATGAGTTCTGAAAAAGCAAAAAAGTTAAGGCAATTAATAGCAGAGAAAGATCTTGTTACGGGGGCAGGTGTACGTGATGCCCTGGATGCTAAAATGGTGGAAAATGCAGGATTTGATTTTATCTGGTCAAGCAGCCTGGGTGTTTCCGCTTCATACTGCATGCCCGATGCGAGCCTGGTCTCCATGAG
>CAZIAU010000771.1:0-1849 GCA_964536755.1 uncultured Bacteroides sp.
CCCCGCCTGACCATCCAGTTCGGCATTGAGACCGGCTTTGATCATTCGAAGTGCAATAGGGCTGTGACGCATAATCTTTTTACACCATTCCACCGTCGTTTCTTCCAGTTCCTGAAATGGAACAACTTTATTCACCAAACCCATATCCAGGGCTTCAGAAGCACTGTACTGCTCACACAGGAACCATATCTCACGTGCCTTTTTCTGACCTACGTGCCTGGCCAGAAATGAAGAACCGAACCCGGCATCGAAACTGCCCACCTTTGGTCCGGTCTGGCCAAATATGGCATTCTCCGAGGCGATGGACAGGTCGCACACTACATGCAGGACATGTCCTCCTCCGATGGCGTATCCGTTAACCATGGCGATCACCGGTTTGGGCAGGCTCCTGATCTGTCTCTGTACGTCAAGCACATTAAGCCTGGGGACACCATCCTTCCCCACATAACCGGCATAACCTTTCACATTCTGGTCACCGCCGCTGCAAAATGCTTTATCTCCCTCCCCGGTGAGTATCACCACCCTCACACCGGTCATTTCCCTGCACAATGCCAGTGCCTCACTCATTTCACGTGTTGTATCAGGAGTGAATGCATTGTAGTAGCGGGGACGGTTAATGGTGATCCTGGCTATACCTTCGAAAAAATCAAATTTTATCTCTTCAAAATCACGGATGGATTTCCATTCTCTTTTCTGCATGATACGCTATGAAATTGATTTCTTAAACTCTTTAAATATAGCACTATTTTCACAGTCGGATGTATCCACCTCAAGTACGGAATACCCCGTTCCGTCATTAAAGATCCGGGCAGTCATCTCATCCAGATCTTTCAGGTTCCGGGCCCTTAAAAAACCTCTGCCGAACGCTCCGGATAACATTTCCAGGGAAACCGGGTGATGAGTCACCGAAAACTCCTCGAAAAATCCCATCCTGTCCGGACCATCCAGTAACCTGAAGATCCCCCCTCCTGCATCGTTTATCACGACTATCCTGAGATTCCCGGGGAAATCCTTATTCCAGAGTGCATTGGAATCATATACAAAACTCAGGTCACCCGTGATCAGTATATGAAGATCCTTTGAAACCATAGCCGCTCCCACCGCAGCAGAAACCGATCCGTCAATTCCGGAAGTGCCCCGGTTGGAATAGCAGGTAATACCCATCCTCAACTGGAGCATCTGAGAATTACGGATGGTAGAACTGTTCCCCAGGTGAAGCACCGAACCTTCGGGGACAGCATTGATGATTGTTCTCAGAGATGTAAGATTGCAGAACTCTGCACCAGCCAGGAAGCGGTCAGCCCTTTGCATGTAACGCAGTTCCAGTTCTTTCCAATGGTTCAGATAATTGTTAACGAATTCAGGAGAGTCAGCAACTGTTGAAGCCAATTCATCCAGTTCTCCGGCAGGATCATTTTCCAGGACGATAACCTCCAATGATTCAAGTCCCTGGATAAAGAGCTTCATACTTTTTGAAACAACCTGTCCCCCGAATGCTATGACTATATCAGGCTCAAGCAGGCGCCGTTCTTCCGGACCTGCACCCAGCAACAGAAGTTCCGGACTGGAAATAAAATCAGCCGAGTACATGTTGGCAATATTTTCAGCCACAACCGCAACCTGACGCTGTGAAACAAGTCGCTGCAGGACACTCAATATCTCTTTATCCGGTGACTGCATACCCGCAAGAATAAGTATCCTTGCCTGAAGGGGGATCTTATTCCTGTCCGGGTACGAATTCCCGCCCGGATGCACATGGATCTTCGACCCGGCAACAGGTATTATTGGTTCAGGCAAAGGTTCGTAGAGTGGTTCCCTGAGTGGTATATTCAAATGTACAGGTCCGTTG
>CAZIAU010000772.1:0-1848 GCA_964536755.1 uncultured Bacteroides sp.
GCAGCGAATTCGTCCCCGTTCATCACATCCGGCAGGTTCGTCACCGTGCTGAACCCGTACCTGAAATCCGCATTGACGATCATCCGACCCTCCGTTCCTTTTTTAGTGGAGATAATAATAACACCATTGGCGCCCCTGGATCCGTAAATGGCCGAGGCGGAAGCATCTTTCAGGACTTCAATGGACTGGATATCCTCCGGATTGATGGAGGAATAGGATCCGGAGTAGGGGATGCCGTCCAGGATGATCAGGGGCTCGATGTCGGCCGTTATGGAATTTCTCCCGCGTACCAGGATAACCACGTCGTTGCCTTCCGCTCCCCCGCCGGCTGTGGTAACGGAGACACCCGGGATGGACCCCTCTATTGCATTTGCAAAATTGTTGAACTGCATCGTTTCCAGTCTCTCCTTTGGAAGTGAGGCCACCGATCCGGTGAGTTCACTTTTCATCTGTGTTCCGTATCCGACTACCACCACCTCGTCGAGTGCCTGAATATCAACCGACAATGCAATGTCGATTACCGACTGGTTTCCAACCGTTACTTCCTGGGTCCCGAATCCGACCAGGCTGTAAACAATTACTGCAGCCCTATCCTTTACTGTCAGGGAATAATTTCCCTCAATATCAGTGATGGTCCCGTTGGTAGTTCCCTTTTCAACTATGTTAACACCGGGTAGAGCAGAACCATCTTCCGAGTCAATTACGTTACCCGTTACTGTCGGACCTTGCTGCAAGGCCCACGCATTATCTGGCATCATAACCAGGCACACCAGAAGAATGAAGCCTAGATACCTTAAAAGGTATTTAATGGGTTCATTCACTGGTTTCTGTTCACATTTGATCATGTTGTAAGATTTTAGTTGGGTTAATAATGAATATAGTTGATTGAGTCTCGATCAGTTCCAGGGATTTCATAATTAGGGCAATTTAATAAACTTTCAGAAAACAGGGTTCTTTTATCAAAGAATTCAGATCCCTTCCCCTGAATGCGTAAAAATTGTTACCTTATGGTGCCTTTTAACATTAAATTAAAACCAAAATGAAAACGACCCTGACATTTATCAGCCTGACCATTATCATCCTTCTTACTGGTTGTACAAACCAGGAGGATGGGTCATTCCTGCTCCGCTCCGGTTTTGAATCCAATTCAGACGAAAACCTCACGCCGTGGAAAGAACTCGTTTCATCCGCTGTATATTCCAGTGAATCGGGTATCACTAAGGATGCACATTCCGGGGACCAGGCCTATGCGATATCCAGGATCTGGTCCGAAGGAAGGTCCGCCGCCGGTATTGAGACTTCTTCTCCCGTCCCGCTGGATCCTGGTAAGAAATACCTGCTGAGCTTCTGGTACAAAACTGAAGATCTGACTGAATATTCACTGCCCTTAAGGATCCGGTTTACGGTAATACGCAGCGATAATAAGCCATTGGACTACCAGAAGAGTATATCCTGGAGTGATGCGGAATGGAGGCAGTGTTTTATGCTTCTTGAGAATTTACCCGATGATGCTGACAGTGTCCGGATCAGGTTTTTTACGCAGTTGCGAACCAGGGGAAGTATAATTCTTGATGATATCGAATTTCGCTTGGCTTCGGCAGATGATATTGATAGCTATGAAGAGTGGAGGCGGCAGGAGATTCCGGATCCTGTAGGCGACGCAAGTTTGATGAAAGTAGAGCCATCGGAATTCTTCAGTCTGAGAGAGGGTGAAGAGAGGTGGTGGCTGATGAAACCCGACGGTGGTGCTACCTGGTCCATTGGTACCATGGCCGCTATGCCAGGCAATACCGGAAACGGGAACATTGAAGTTTACGAATGGTATCGGGAAAATTTTAAAGGAGATTC
>CAZIAU010000773.1:0-1848 GCA_964536755.1 uncultured Bacteroides sp.
GCTCTGCAACCGGTGTGGAAGCTGCGTGGGTCTTTCCGGAGGGAGGATCCGTTTTAACGACAGGGAGGGCAGGTATCTGCCGGAGATGGTGGAGGAATTGACACCGGATCAGTATGAGAGGATCTGGAATGCCTGCTCCGGGGCTTCATTCAATTTCCCGGAATACCGCATGCGCCTCTTCGGGGATGCACCACGATTCCATACCTATACTGGTCCGTACTGCGGACTCTATATCGGGAATGCCCTGGATCCCGCCCTCAGATCAGCGGGTGCCAGCGGGGGGATCCTCTCGGCGCTCCTGGTCTACCTGCTGGAGAATAAAAGAATTGAAGGGGCCGTTGTGACCAGGATGTCCCCGGAGAGACCCTGGCTCACCGAACCGTTTATCGCCACCTCCAGGGAAGAGATCCTGGAAGGGGCACAGAGCAAGTATATCATCACATCGGTGAATGAGATCCTGGACAGGAGCGCAGGATTTAAGGGCCGCCTGGCCATTGTGGGGCTGCCGGGACAGGTACAATCCATTCGCAAGCTTCAGTATTCCGGAGATCCCTCAGTGGCCAACATAGACTATATTTTCGGGCCCTTCTACGGTAACACACTTCATTTTTCTTCCATCAGAAGTTTTCTGAGATCATACGGTGAAAGGGATTACACTGCCATAAAGAAGCTCTGGTTCAGATATGGGGAGTGGCCGGGAAACATGAGGGTTGAGATGAGATCGGGAAGAGTGATCGAACTGAAAAAATTTCATGCCAACTACCTTATCCCCTTTCATATTGTTAGGAACAGCCTCTACTGCACAGATTTTACCAATGAGTTTACCGATATATCGGGGGGAGATGCCTGGGCCCCGGAATACGAAGAGCGGGGACTGGGATTTTCGCTGGTCATTCCACGCTCGGAACCTGGGATGAAATTACTCGAAGAGATGCAACGGGACGGATGGTTGAAGCTCTCCCCGGTTTCAGAAAAGGAGTGCATTGATATGCATTCCCATGGATACGATTTTAAAAAACGGGGCTCATTCATCAGGATACGGTTTCGCAGGATGTGGTTCAGGCGGGTTCCCGATTATGGATATAAGCTGGATGGATTCCCGTTTAAACGGGTGATGATGGAATTCATTATCAGCACCCTTTTCCTGGTTATGGGAACGCGGATGGCCAGGTGGACCGCAGAGAGGTTCTCCCCCGCGTTTATCGGGAAGATTTTTGAGAGAACCCGTACCGTATGGAAACGCTCGACGCACAATATAAAACGGGACAACCTTAATTAAAATGGACAGGAGGCTGAGAAAATGGCTTTTCTTTTTATTACACCTTGCCGGGTTTGTACTTCTCTGGTTCGTGGTAAGGGACCTGGAATGGACCAGGTTCTTTGAGCTTCTTAAGACCTTCCCATGGTGGAAATATCTGACCGGACTGGCAATTCTTTGTATGGTCTATGTCATAAAATCGCTGCGCTGGTTCCTTCTCAACCGTTCCTTCGGTATAAAAACAAGCTGGAGAAGGGCCCTTGTATTCTATCTATCTGCCGGTTTCCTGAGTGTTATTACCCCCGGAAGGCTTGGTGAATTTGCCAAGATCTATTTCCTGAAGAGGAATCAGGGCATCAGCACTCCGGAAGCCACCTCTTCGGTGATCCTGGATCGTATCTGGGACGTGCTTGTTCTCAGCTTTGCAGCCGGCTTCTCGGTGGTCTTTTTGCTGGTACAGCCCGGCCTTTATTTACTGGCGCTGGTAATAATGGGACTGCTTTTCCTGGTATCCATTCTTGTTATCCTCTTTCCTTCGGTCATGTTCCTGCCCCTTTTAATGGTTGTAAGGAAATTTTCCAGCATACACA
>CAZIAU010000774.1:0-1843 GCA_964536755.1 uncultured Bacteroides sp.
CATGGCCAGTCTGGATCCGCTGGCTCTGGATACTTTTGCCACCCGGAGTATGGGATTTGATCCTTCACAGATACTGTATCTCTCATCAATGAACAAGGCCGGAATGGGACAGGGTGACCTGGAAAAGATGCAGATCATTGGAACCGCTCTTGATGAGATCCAGCATAAATTCAGAGCATCAACTAATCTATTAGAGCCTTATGGTCTTATCTAGTATATTATCCGCACTTTGAAGTAACAATGAAAACCTATTTGGTACCTGGATATTATCGTAATTTTCATTGAACAGCTAAATCTAACTACACAGACCGGAGATCATTTATTAAAAAATCAGCCCTTGGATATTCTGGTATGGTTCTGGGAGGACTTGCAATTAATCCCTTAAACGCTTTTTCACGACCATCAGACCTGAGGATTACTGACATTCGCGGTTGCACGATAGCTTCAAACTACGATTACCCCATCATCAAGATCTACACCAATCAGGACATCTACGGACTGGGTGAAGTCAGGGATGCAGGCTTTCTGGGCCAGGCGCTCATGATGAAACCTTACCTGATAGGTAAGGATCCCCTTGATATAGAAACAATCCTTCACAGCATCAGTCATCTCACCGGGCACGGACGCTTTGGCGGAGGATACAGCGCGGTCGATATTGCCCTGATGGACATTGCAGGAAAAGCAATGGGGTGGCCCTGCTACAAACTTCTCGGAGTGAAACAGAGGGACAAGATCCCGGTTTACGCAGACACTTTTGCTTCCGAAAGCAAGGATGTATTTGCTGCATTTATGAAGAACAGGCTGGACAAAGGATTTCTCCATTACAAGATGGATCTGCGTCCCATGTTGCTGGCTGCTGTTGAGGGTGCCCAGGAAGGAAAATATCCTACAGAGAAGGGATTGGAAGTATGGGGAGAATACGTGGAAAAGATCAGGAATGTAATTGGGTATAAGGTTTCACTTGGGGCCGATCACTTCGGGCCCATGAACATCCAGACCGGGATCAGGCTGGGTGAGTTCATGTCGGATTCAAAATACAGCCTGGCTTATATCGAAGATGTGGTAAATTATAATGCATATAATTCGGTCAATATAAACAAGGCTATCACCTCCGGATCCCCAACGCCTACTCTTGGTTTCGAGGATATATTCGGATTTGAAGGGTTCCGCCCCTTTATAGAAGAACAGGCCATTGATATTATCCATCCGGATATGTTTACTTCTGGCGGTATGATAGGAACCAGGAAAATTGCAGATTATGCCTATCAATTCGGGATTAAAACCATGATGCATTGTGCAGGTTCACCCATAGGTACCATGGCCATGGTGCATACAGCTGCCACAATCAGGAATTTTATCTGCCTTGAGAATCATGCACTTGAAATACCGTGGTGGTCTGACCTGGTTGACGGAATTGAAAAACCAATTATTCAGAAAGGACACATCAACATCCCCGAAAAGCCGGGCTTGGGTGTGGAACTGAATGAGGAGGTGGCACGGGAGTACCTTCGTGAACCCGGGTATCTGTATAAAGCAGGGTATTTTGAACCGACACCCGAGTTTGACAAACCTCTCCATTGGCAGGAAGCGATAAGTAAAGGGATCATAGGCCGCTGGGCCAACATGGGGGCATGGTGGCACGTTGATGAGAATGGAGATTATTCATATACAAAAGGGGGAGGACGTTAAAACCTGGATCATGAAAAAATCAGTCAATTTGATATCTTCATTAGTTGTACTCTTCTCTATTCCTGTCCTGAATGCCCAGGAACAGGTATTTCTGAAGCGTTCAATAGACAGTGTGGGTGTAACCGCAAGTGAAATATCCACCGAAACAGCTTAT
>CAZIAU010000775.1:0-1843 GCA_964536755.1 uncultured Bacteroides sp.
GGACTGAAGCCGTCTTCGGTCAGGTATTCACGTCTTGTTCTCCGGAAATACATCATGGAGTTATTATATATCGAGCGGTAGAGATAGCTCTGCCAGCTTCGGATAATCCTCAATGATTCCCTGTTTCTCCAGATATTATAGAAAACATCCTGAACGATTTCCTCAGCAACCTCTTCCTTCTTTACAAGGGATTCAGCATAACTGCGCAGTCCCGGATAATACTGGTGGAAAAGATTCTCGAAAGAATCAATATCCCCTTTTCTGATTTTTCTAAGTTGCTGTTGTTCTTTCAGAACCATTTCTTGTTATAAAAAGCGCTGTCTTTGTTCAGGCAGCGCTTTGATTTATATATTTTCCGGAATTCTAACCGTTTCGCTTCAGGTATTTTCGGTTCAGTCTTCTGATGGCACTTTCGATGGACTGGTCGGGTTCGATTACATTGTAACCTTCCCAGAATCCCTGGTCGAAGAAAATATAGACCTTTTCGTCCATCACGTCGTTCCTTTTGAATCTGTCTTTTGCACTGAATTTCTCAATTCCTTCATACGTCCTGTCTGTAATTGCCAGTTCCGACATGGTGGAAAATGTTGTGTTAAACAGTTTCTTTCTCCAATTCACTTTGAATTTAACCTCCGCTCTTGCGTAGCTGAAATACCACCGATTATTTTCAATGGTATATTTGGCACGGTAGGCAGCCCTTTCAGGAATAATTGTCATACCCATCGGTTTTCTCTGGATAAACAGTCTTGCTGCCTCCTCCTTGTTGTCTGTATTAAGTTCAAACTCAGCTTCGGATATGGCCAGCCTTTCCATGTCGACATAAAGTTTTCCATTATAATACGGATCATCCACATATTTTTTCTGATTGAATGAGATCACATAATGCAGCTTGTCATCAATAGTAATAATATCACTGAGGCTGAAATCATATATATCCTTGTATTCGGCCGAAAGCAGGATATAGGGATTTTTGACAATGTCCAGGAGAATGGCAGTATTGGGTCCTCCCTGCAGCTTGAAAAGAACAGTATCCATTCTTTCCACATCTGCACTTTTTCTTCCTTTGAAAAGCTTCACCTGGTCTATCTGGAAATCATTATTGTAGGCACCTTTGAATATATCGATCACTGCCTCAGAGATGGAAACATAATTTCGTCCCCTCTGTATGGTTTCCCGGTAGAAACCACGCATCATCATCGGTTCCGAACTGTAATTCTGTTTTACTTTTCCGAGGGCCTCGATGATAAGTTCAAGTGCATCCTGTGGCCTTATGATAATCTCCTGAAGCTGGATGGTACTGGGTTTCATCATTATGGTGAGGGAGTTGCCGTCCTCAAATTCATCGAGCGAAATGGTTCTGTTACTGTAACCTATATATGAAATCTTCAGACCCGTAACGTCTGCATCCCGTGCAATCTTAATGATAAATTCACCGTCAATATTGGTGACTGTTGCACTATTGGCGCCAATTGCCTCGATGGTTGCAAATGGCAGGAGCTTTGAGTTGTCAGCATCAATTACTGTACCGTAATAAGTGTAATAATTGAGGGTATCGGCCAGCTCTTCCTCTCCATCCTGGGCGGCAAAAGCTGCAGTGCCCGAAAGGACCACAATGATTACAAACCAGGATCTCCAGTTTTTGAAAATTCTATTCATCATCTGCTATTTAGAATCTATTTTATTGTCGTTTCTTAAAAGATGCGCCGGGGCGCACTTACCCTATCAGGACAGCCGGATTTCAGCATAAATATCAAAGTTTAGCAGCATAGGTCTGGCATAGTATTTGCTTCTATAAATATACAAGTTAAAGATATTATCATGAAATCAAATGCTTTCATTCTGG
>CAZIAU010000776.1:0-1841 GCA_964536755.1 uncultured Bacteroides sp.
ATGAACTCAACAGAGTGGAGTGTCATGGTTTTGTGTGCTCCATGATCCTTGTTGTCCTGATATCTGAAAGAGACCTGATCATCGGTCATATCAGAGATTCTGGAGTTTGTAATGGCAACTCGGTGAGCATATCGCCCCAGGTAGTTAAGAACACTGTCAACACCACCCATTGGTTTTTGCGCATAGATGATCCAGTTTTTTGAGTACAGCTTATTTTTGAGTTGGCCCCAGGATTCATCATCTGGGATGATTATTTCACCAGCAATTATACCCTTTTCCAGCAGGTTGCAGACACTACCCCGGAAGATTAGTCCAACCACTTTGATGGGGGCGAAGAAGTTCTTCCTGGTTCCTTTCCATTCCATCTGGTCTTCTGTGATCCCTCCAGCGGGTACTAACATATGGATGTGTGGGTGGTAGTTTAGGGTTTGTGTCCATGTGTGCAATACAGCTACTCCTCCAGTTTGTATTCCGCCGAAGCGTGGATTGGCTGATGCTTTGCTGATGGCCATCCATGCTGCTGTAAAAAGTAATTTATAGCAGTATGCCTGATTGATATAGAACATGGTGTGTATGGCCTCAGGGATGGTGAAAACAAAGTGAAAGTGTTTTACCGGGAGCAATCGGCCTTTGAGCTTATCGACCCATTTCTCTTGCTTAATAAACTGGCATTTAGGACAGTGCTTGTTGCGGCATGAGTTGTAAGCCTGGGTTTGATAACCGCACTGATTACACTGAGAAGCATGTCCGCCCATCGCACTTGTACGACAAGATGTGATGGCTCTGATCGTTTTTCTTTGCTGCGGACAAGGATTATATCTGCTAGCATATTGATCCCCATATTGCTTAAGGATGTGAGCGAGTTCCAGGGTCTGCCTGGAGTTTTCTGTCTTTACCATTTTAACGCACTTTTGGATTCCGTGACAGATAAATCCGGGATGATTGCAGTATCGGTGTTTGTGACATGCAGATAAATCGAGGTTGTCTTCAAGGTGCTGTGCCCCATAATAAGTTGCAGCTTCTTCAGATTAAGACCATATTCCAGCATATGGGAAGCAAAGGAGTGTCGAAGTATATGGGGGGAGACTGTTTTCTTAATATTGGCTTTAAGGGCGGCCCTCTTAACGATCCTGGCAAAACTGGTGGGGGCGTATTGAACTCCGGATTCCCATCCCTCAAATAGATATATTTCGGGCCTGTACTTTTTGTAATATTCCCTGAGCAGTGTCAGTACTGAGTTGGATACCGGGACCATGCGCTGCTTATGTCCTTTACCATCAACAACCCGTATTTGATTTCGATCAGCATCGATATGTTCAGGCTTCAGGTTAAGAATTTCACTACGCCTGAGTCCAGTTGTATAGGTTAGGGTTAGGATGGTTCTGTGCTTGAGATTTGACAGTGCATTAATAAGGTTCAGAGCCTCATTGCGGGAGAGAACCATTGGCAGTTTTTTCTCTTTTTTTGGACGTTTAATTTTGAAGTCCTCCCAATCTCTCTTTAAAACATCAATCTGAAGCAATCGCCAGGCGCCGATAGCTTGATTGATGGTGCCAACAGATACTTTATCATGCTGGATACGGTGTTGGAGATAATCCTTAAGCTGTTGAGTGGAGAGTTTGTCCGGCGAGGTATTGTAGAACCGGGATAAACCAGCCAGCATTGATACATAAAGGCTAATCGTCCGTGGACTGTAATTGCGGATCTGCATCTCGCAGATCATCAGCTCTCGTAAGCTTTTTTTTCATGTTAAATAGTTTAATGTGAACTTGATAGAAGTTACACTTTTTTAGTCAGATAAAAGCATAAAAATTACCGCCGAGAGGCGGTTTTAGTTCAAC
>CAZIAU010000777.1:0-1841 GCA_964536755.1 uncultured Bacteroides sp.
TACCGCATAGTAGCAGTGAACCGCAGGGAAAACAGTTGGGATGTTGAGATGATTTACTGACCGGATCTGAAGGGGCCTTCGGATCATGTTGTCCAGGTGATCAGGGTGAGCGATCCCTCCGGTCTGCCCGTGGCTGTCCTTTTCGGCTACTCCTGTCATGCCACAACCCTGATGGAAAACAAGTGGTCGGGAGATTATCCCGGCTTTGCACAGATAGAACTGGAGAATGGCTATCCCGAACTAACAGCTATGTTCTTTGCCGGTTTCGGAGCTGATCAGAATCCTTTGCCCAGGAGAGAGATCTCTCTGGCCGAGCAGTACGGGAAAGAACTGGCGGTGGCTGTTGAGAAGGTGATAAAGCAACCCATGAGACATCTTTCTCCCTCCATTCAGACCATCTACAATGAGATTGAACTGGAGCTTTCATCCCCACTTTCGGCTGAAGAATTGGATAATATACTTGAAGATGGAGCTGACTGGGAGAAGCGGTGGGCTGTGTTGATGAAAGAAAAAATTGCAGCCGGTGAGGAATTTCCCCGTACCTATCCCTACTATCCTGTCCAGTCCTGGCAGCTGGGTGAGCAGACCCTGGTTGTGTTAGGCGGAGAGGTTGTGGTGGATTACGCCTTTGCACTGCGTGACACACTCGGGAATGACCTGATGCTGATGGGGTATGCCAATGATGTGATGTCCTATATCCCATCTGAACGCGTCCTCTCGGAGGGCGGTTATGAAGGAAAAACTGCCATGTGGGTTTACGGTCACCATGGAACCTGGTCGTCAGGAATTGAAGATAAAATTGTGAATGAAGTTGTCCGGCAGGTTAACCAGTTCAGAAACGGGGAGACTGTAAAAAGCACGTTACAAAATGCATCCCTCAGAAAATAATAAGGAGTTGCGCCATTTGATACGGCTTCATTTGACTGAAAAGGGATCCGGGATCTTTACCAGGTCCTCGATAATTTTGCCATCCTGTTCGAATCGCGCCAGTGTATAGACATTTCCGTGAGGGCCTATGGCAATTGAATTCACGTAAGTTGGCCTGGTCCCGTCCGGATAAAAAACAGGTCCGTGGTCAGTATACTTCCGGTCCGGTATATTGTACGTGACCAGGTGCAGGTTTTCCAGTCCCTTTGCAGCGCCCATGGCGATCCGGTCCTTCCCTTTCAGCCTCTTACCGTCGATGTATATGGGCCCCCCGGTCAGGTAATAGATGGTTTCATTATCCGGGTCAAGCTGAAATCCCAGGTAGCCGTAACTGAACTGGTCAAACATGCCGCATCTCCTGGAAGGTTCCGAAGTAATCCTTTCCACCAGTTCAATTTCCTGTTTCCGTGGATCGAAACGGAACAGGTACCCGGAATTACCGTGAACTCCGTATGCTGCTCCTTCAGGGTCATACCAGAATATACTCCGCCAGTTATAACCCATGCTTCCCGGATCGGCAGGATCATATTCTCCAAAGTAATCAATTCTCAGATCGACCCCCTCCACTAAACTGATTTGTTTTGAATCAGGGCTATACGTAAATATATCTCCTTCAGAAGTAGAAAAATATGCTGCACCATCCCTGGGGTCAACAAACATGGAGCGACACAGAACCCGGTAATCATCCCCGGGCATCCCGGCTTCCCCGTTGGCCGAGACCTGTCCCAGATTTTCCAGATGATCCTTCTTTATATCATAATTGATAAAATATCCCCCGGGCCAGGTAATGCCGTAAATCTGCCCGCGCTCTTTATCCATTTCCATGGTAATTATCCCTTCCCCCTCCGGTGCAATTGCCAGGTCCTTAAAATCCCCGCTTCCTGGATCGTAGGAAAGGATGTGTCCGCCCAGAT
>CAZIAU010000778.1:0-1837 GCA_964536755.1 uncultured Bacteroides sp.
GAAATGAATCGGGTGATTCAAAATACCTGACAAATCCATCCCCGTCAATCAACCATCCATGATGCTGATAGCCCCAGGCATAATTGATGTAGTTGTATTCGAAATAGACCGGCTGTTTTTCCGGTGGATCATATTCACAATCCTCACAGGAGACAAGAGCCAGTAACATCGTCAGCAGGATCCCCATATTGATCATATCCTTTTTCATACTTATTAATTTTAAGCACTCTTCACTGTTAAGATGTCATTGGCATCTTTCAGGTTGCTTGAATCAATATAAATTATGTGGATTGGTTCAATCCTTGCAGTTTCTTCAGATTTCCTTCAAAATTCGCGAGTACTTTCGGCTTTCTGGAAAAGTAACAAACCTTTTAACAATAATCACTATGAAAAAAACTTTACTATTTATTGCATCAGCCATAATGTTCTCAACATTAATGGCCCAGGAAGAGAAAGAAATCATTACGGGGCCCAGCTATGCCAACGATGTATATTACAGCCTGCAAAACGGGATTGTGGATAGTGCCGCAAGGGACACATGGGACATTGCCTTTACCACACAGATCGTGAAATTTGATGTCAGTATCCTGATAAACAGCGGAGCAGATGTGGAGCTCTACACTTATACCAAGAGTGACACCTCAGGCTGGGCCACTCTGGACACTGCCGGAATGGAACTGGTCCCGATGTACAATTCGCTTGAAACACTGAGGGGCGGGGCTTTCAGCCAGAACATAATTGAGGGTGATGATTATGATTATGGCTGGGGGACCTATGACATGGGAGATCATAGCATTACGGGCGACAGCCTATATATCGTCAAGACCCGTAGCGGGAATCTAAAGAAAATATGGATAGTGAAACGGGCAGCCATGTCCAATACATGGGAATTCAGATTCGCCAACCTTGATGGCACCGGTGAGCAATCAGTTAACATTAACGGAGCAGATTTTATTACAAAGAATTTCGTATACTTTTCACTGAATTCCGGTGAATTAGTTGATCGTGAACCGGCTTCTGATAGTTGGGACCTCCTCTTCACACGCTATTATGATCAGTCCAGGTCAGGTACTGCATCAGGGGTTCAATCCAATGAGGATCACGTTGAAGTGCAGGAAGTCAGAGAGTCCGGAATGGACAGGTCCACCTTCATTTCCTACGTGGATACTTCATTCTCATCTGACTTCAATATAATTGGGTCTGACTGGAAGGCACTTAATTTTGAGACGTTTACCTACGACATGATCGATACCGTGGTCTATTTTATAAAGAACAGTACGGATGGTGCCGCAAATTATTATAAAATATATTTTACCGGTGCTACCCTTGGAAGCGATTTCGGGCCTCCTGTCCCTGGAACGGTTTATGGGAAATACACATTCATACAGGAGCTCCTCGCGACAGTATCGGACGGAATTACCCCGGAACTGCAGTTTCTGGAGCTATATCCCAACCCTGCTGCAGATCAACTGAACCTGGTGTTTGATCGCACAGGCGAGACCAGCATTCAGATCTTTGACCTGGCTGGCAGGAGTGTTTATTCAAGTCTGTACAATGCCGGAGGATTCTCGAACCTTTCTCTGGATATTTCAAACCTGAGCAGCGGATTCTATTTCCTCAGGGTAGGTACAGATCATGATGCCGAAGTGATCAGGTTCATCAAAGAATAACAACTGAAAATCTGTTGAGAGATCAGGTGAGGAGGCGCTATGCGATTATAATATTTGTTCTGATCATCCTGTGTCCGGGTCTCCGGGCACAGGAAACCAGGATCAGGATTATTGATGACACTGATAACCAGCCTGTGCCCTTCTGTCATGTTTGCCTGGAAAATAAA
>CAZIAU010000779.1:0-1833 GCA_964536755.1 uncultured Bacteroides sp.
TTTTCAACGACCGGAAGCTGATGATCAGGATGAACAAAAAGGTTCATCCTTTCGTTCGAAAGGACTATATTCACTGGGTAGAATCCAGGAAAGAGGCACCATATGTGGTTGAGGAGGCGGCTATACTTTTTGAAAGCGGTGCGGGAAGCTTCCTTGACTGGACGGTACTTGTGTATGCGCCTGAGGATATCAGGATAAAAAGAGTCATGCTAAGGGACGGGGTTCATGAGGATAGCGTACGAAAGCGGATGGCAAACCAGATGGACGAAGAGGAGAAAAGAGAATTGGCAGATGAGGTGATCACCAATGATGATAAAGGATTAATATTGCCTCAGATCATTGAGATGCACAGAAACATTTTAAAAAGAATTTAATCAGTTATGGCAAGATTTGGCAAATGGGTTGGACTTGGACTGGGCTGGGCACTGGGAGGTCCCATTGGTGGTATACTGGGACTGGCAGTCGGTTCTATTTTTGATTCGGGTACAAATGCTGTCGCAGGGCAGAAAAGAGAGGTAGGGGGCAGGACTCTGAGAGGTGACTACGCAGCTTCACTACTGGTATTAATTGCAGCGGTAATGAAGGCTGACGGTCGGGTAATGAAGAGTGAACTGGATTATGTCAAACGTTATTTTATTACCCGCTTTGGGGAAGATACGGCCTCGGAGGCATTAGTGATGCTCAGGGATATCCTTAAACAGGATATTCCTCTCCGGGATGTTACCCAGCAATTATCTCAGCGCCTGGACTACTCTTACCGCCTGGAAATGCTCCATTTCCTTTTTGGGATTGCTTCAGCAGACGGAACTGTAAGTGATTCCGAGAATAAAGTGATTTATAAAATATCGGGGTTTATGAGTATCACTGACTCTGATTTCCAGAGTATCAGGGCAATGTTTGTAAGTCAGACCGATTCAGCGTATAAGATACTTGAAATTGAACCCACCTCAACCGATGAGGATGTAAAGAAAGCATACCGGCGCATGGCCATGAAGTATCATCCGGATAAGGTAAGCCATCTGGGTGAGGACTTTAAGAAGGTGGCCCACGAGAAATTCAGGAAGGTTCAGGACGCTTATGACAAGATTAAGAAAGAACGGGGAATCAACTAGAAGTACTATATTTGCATCACTTTAATGAACAGCATGAAGACGATCAAATTAAAAGATATCCTGTCAATCTCCGGCAAGGGGGGATTGTTTAAATTTATTGCCCAGGCCAGAAACGGCATCGTTGTTGAATCACTGGAGGATAAAAAAAGGCATGTTGCTCCCTCGACGGCCAGGGTAAGTTCCCTGGAAGATATTGCAGTTTTTACGGAAGAAGAGGAGGTTCCGTTGGCCGATATCTTCATGATGATCCACGAAAAGCACGAAGGCGGTGAAACCATCTCACACAAATCCCCGGCCGAGGAGTTGAAAACAGAATTCAAAGAACTGGTACCAAACTACGATGAGGAGCGGGTATATCTATCCGATATCAAGAAGGTATTTCAATGGTATAATCAGCTGCACGGCCACGATATGCTTGAAATAATCGAAAAGAAGGAGGAGGCAGATGAAGTGGCTGACGCTTCGCCGGAATCAGAAAAGCAGAGTCCGGAGAAAGATGCTGAAAAAGACTAAATAGATTTTGCCTCCTGCCAGAGAACCTCCATCTCTTCCAGACTCATATCTTTTAATGACAGACCGGCTTCCAGGGCCTTTGATTCCAGATATTTAAATCGTTTAATGAATTTACGATTGGTTTTTTCCAGTGCGGTTTCCGGTTCGATGTAATAAAGGCGGGCCGCATTCACAATAGAGAAAATCAGGTCTCCTATTTCCTCTTCCA
>CAZIAU010000780.1:0-1831 GCA_964536755.1 uncultured Bacteroides sp.
TCTTGATCAGGCGACCCGATAATCCATTGATCCTGTTGGTATATTGCTCACCCATTGCCTCATCATTGCTGTAATTAGCAGTGAAAAGGTATCTTCTTGGTAATTTTGCTATGGCGCTGTCACAGTCTGTAAGGATAAACTGGACCAGCTCATTAAATGAAGAACGTGGAACTTCGTAATCCTCCTTATTATTGGCATCCAGAACATGATCGACAATGGGTACCCCCAGCATTTCACCATTAGTGCCGGGGCCGGCATGTGCCTGAAGAAGACTGAAATAGTACCATGCACGAAGGCCATAGGCCTCACCAATTAACCGCTGTTTATAGTTCTCATTGATTGTTGAGTCCTGCCACCACCATTCCACATCACCCATCTCTTCCAGGAAGGTATTTATATACATAATGCTCTCATATGCATTATTCCATGTTTCAAAAGGATTTGAGTTCGAGGTCCATCCTCCCGCAACGGCAATTTTCACGCTGCTAGCCTGATCATTGGTTACTGCTTCGTCACAGCCGTATGAAAGAGGGAAGGAGCTGTGGCTGTTCGGCAAGTTTTCATAGGCTGCGAGCAGAATTCCTTCTGCATAGTTCACGTAGGATTTGACATCCTCAAGTTCATAAAAATTTGATGGCCCCGGCTCTAAAACCTCACAACTAACTGAAATCAAACTTATCAACGCCGGCAGAATTATGATGCTATATTTTCTGTTTTTCATCTGTTAATTTTTTTATTACAAAAATTAAGTGATTAGAATGAAGCCACCAGGCCCAGGACAATACTTCTTAATTTAGGAGCACTTACGGGATTAACCTCGCTGTATTTCTTGTTCTTACCCAGTACGACCAGGTTCCCTCCTCTTACATAGATCCGGGATTGGTTTAGAAAGGATAATCCATTTATTCCTTTGAAACGATAAGTCAACTGTATGGCTGGCAGGGTGAAGGTGTTATTGTTATATACCCAGTAACTTGAATTACGGTCATTGTGTCCGCCACTGCTGGTGGATAATCGCGGGTGAATAGCATTCATATCCTTGTTATCAGGTCCGTAAGCCTGCAGGGCATATTCCGAGTATTTAATATCTCCAAATACCCTGAAATAGCTGCCTGAACGATAATTTGAATCTCCCAATCTGCCAACACCAAGCACATAGAATCCCAGGTTTCTGTAACGTATATCCAGGTATGCACTGACCTGGGTACGGGTTCTGTGTCCCACAATACGAACATCATTCTGATCGATAAAGCCGTCCCCGTTTTGATCCAGGTATTTGATGTCTCCCGGCTGAACCGCACCAAAAGTTGGAATAGGCAGACCACTCGCAAGAGTTCCGTCTGCATTAAAGTCCCCCTCACCATACAGACCGTCATCGATAAGAGCCCACATGGCATCCGTAGCAGTACCCTCTCTCTCCAGGGCAATATTTGCTCCGTCATAAACCGGTTCCTCGAATTTTGTTATTTTCGGAGAGATGTAAAGCAGGTTTCCGCCTGCCGTAAATGAAAAATCATCCGACTCTGCCACTACAGCATTTATACCCAGCTCCATTCCCTGTGTCCTGTAGCTGTTGTAATTGAGATAAATCAGATCTTCAAATCCCAATAGCTGTGGATATGTACTGGACATAAGGGTTATATTGTCAAGGGATGTACTGATGAAGTAGCCCAGATCAATATCCAACCTGTTATTGAACATCGATGCATCCAGCCCCACTGAAATATCCTCACGCTTCTGAAGATGAATGTCATTGGCAACCGATTCATAAATGGTCTCATTATTATCGTATGTCCCGTTGAAGTAATCAAAATTTGAACCCCTTGAGAAG
>CAZIAU010000781.1:0-1826 GCA_964536755.1 uncultured Bacteroides sp.
CAGCAGGCGGGAACGAATGGTGTGAGACGTGTCCGGCTTCCAGTTCAAACGGAGATCCTGTCCGTAATATATCCCGTCTACAGTATTGTACCCAAGCATTTCCAGATCCAGTACACCGCCGTAGGTCAGGCGAAAGCGGCCCATATCCCTGTTAATTGTCTTTCCAAGCATGAGATTTCTGAACGGTTTTCCCTTACGGCTGGATATCCTTGCGGAATCCGGACCTGTTTTCAAAGTGGCCAGTCCAATGATAGAATCACGCTCCCTCATGGAATTATGTTCCTCCGGAGTAAGGGGGATCGGACGTATCCTGTTCCAGAACAGCGAATCATTATTAACAGCATTCTTTGCTACAGAAAAGACAGTTCCGGTTTGATTTAATTCCTCTCCTGGATTTTCCGGATCAACCTTTTCAGCTTCATTTTCAATCAGTTTGGACAACCGGGTCATATCCCGGTTGGATAGTTCCTCTTTTTTAAGGAGCTCGTTGATTTTCTCCTGTTCCCTTGATAGTTTCTCTTTCTCCGGCACATCTTCCCCGGGTTCCTTTTTCAGGGCGGAGGTAAAGTAAGTTTCCGGCAGGTTGGGGTTAAGGGTCACATCGGAATATTCCAGAGAAGAAACATAGGTTACCTGCCCTTTTACGCCGGCAATTTCAACATTTGCCCTGATCTTATGATTTACAGGAAGCCATGCATCCATTATCACGTTGGCGTAAAGCTGCTGAAGATATAGGGTACCGGCGATAGTGTTTACGAAAATATCAGATGAGTGCAGGCACCAGAGGTCTTCCACAATATAAAGATACCCTTCACATAACTGCTGACTTTTTCTTTTCGGGATCACCCTTATCTTGTTAATTATGTAGGTGCCCTCCATAAAGGTTCCTTCAAAACTGAACCTGTAATATGAAAACGCATTTCTGGCCAGGGGAGATACTATATTTTCGATCTCCTGCTGGTAGAGGCTTGCGTTGATATAATCCATGGGATTGACATTTTGTGAGTACCCCGGTATTGTATTCTGGGAAGCTATCACACGCATGTCGTACCTGTCAGGCGCTGTGAATTTTACTTCGTTAAGAGATTCAAGCATATAGGCTTCATCTTCCTTCACCGTAATCTCATTGACTTCAATTCGTCTGGCTATGGCCCTGGGTATTTTTTCTATATAGGCTGTCCCTTTTATATAGATCTCAGCGTTGTAACTGGAAACTTCATGCAGATGATAATTGGCCAGTCCAATGGTTTTGCGCATGATCCAGTATGCCGGGTCCTCTCCGGTGGCACTAACTCTTACTTCAGGGATCATATATGTCTGCGGAGGGAGCTCAACATCAAGTTCCGTAAAATCGCCTGTTACCACTATTTTCTTCGATACTTCTGTATAACCCAGACTTATGAAAAAGATATTATACTCTCCAGCAGGAAGGGGAAGTGAATATGTACCCAGTGCATTGCAGGTTGTTCCTCTGGTAAGCTCTTTAATGAATATGGACGCGTAAGGAACAGGATCACCATTTATGTCCAGGATTTTACCTCGTATCCCCTGGGAATAATGGTTACAAACCGAACCAATCAGAATGATCGCTGTAATAAATAACCTTTTTGTTGTGAGCTGCCTCATCCCGCATAAAATTACAAATATATTACAGCAATAATAGCTAATTCACATTGAAGAAAAAACCGCGGGGGAAGGGTGGGTACCCTGGTCCCCTGCGGTCCAACTACTACTAACTCTAACTACTAACTACTAACTACTAACTACTAACTAACCCGTTGTGCTATTAAGAAGCCAACGCATATTTTAAATGATTCAACGGTTTT
>CAZIAU010000782.1:0-1822 GCA_964536755.1 uncultured Bacteroides sp.
CGAAGGCTGCTGTATTCGGCACTGAAAGGGGCCTGGAGTTATATTCCTATTCCCTCTATAATTTTATGCCCAGTGGCAATAATATTCATCAATGCGACGCCATGTCTGATTATGCGGCACGCAGAAATGTCCCCCCCTTTTTAAGGCCCGGCGCTTACGATGAAAATACATCGGATGATGTATCTGCTTCCGGCTACGACAGGGTTGCGCTGGGAGCTGATTATGACTGGGAATGGGAAGAACTCCGCAACATGAATTATATGATTGTGAACTGTAATGATCCGGCCATCGATCCTGAAACCAACAGGCATTACATAGGATTGGCAAAGTTTTTCAGGGCCTATTTCTACTTTGAAAAGTTAAAAAGGTACGGAGATGTTCCCTGGTTCGGAAAACCATTGGATGTGGAAGATGACGAACTGCTCTACGGTCCCAGGGATCCGCGTACACTTGTAGTGGATTCTATAGTGGCAGACCTGGACTATGCCACTCAGAACATTAAAACAGAAAGTAAGAGTGAGACGACAAGAAGTATGATAACGAAAGATATTGCTTATGCATTGAAAGCCAGGGTATGCCTGTTTGAGGGAACATTCAGGAAATACCATACCGAACTGGGACTTGAAGGTACGGCTAATTCACTGCTTGCAGAGGCAGAATCGGCTGCAAAACACATAATCGATGAAGGGGTGTTCTCACTTTATACCGGTAAAGGTACTGATCTGTCATACAGGGAAGTATTTACAAAAACAGGAAAAACACCGGTTACCGAAGAGGTCATGCATGCCATAATCATGGATGAGGCACTGGATGAGACCCATTCGGCCAACTGGTATTATACTGCCCCCACCACGGGAGTGAGGTTCAGCTTTATCCGTACATTCATCAATACCTACCTGATGCTTGACGGAACCCCGTTTACCGACAGGGCAGGTTATGAAACCATGCTCTTCAGGGACGAAGTCAAAGGCAGGGATATGAGGCTGCAACAGACCATCCGTGCGGGCGATTATACCAGGTACAATGCAGGAGAACCTCTGCTTACTGCTACTGATTTCGGATATAGCTATACCGGTTATCAACCCATAAAGTGGTGCCTTGATGATGTCTATATCGATACCAGGGACCTGAATACCAATTCCGTGTCAACTTTCCGCTATGGTGAGGTCCTGTTGAACTATGCCGAGGCCAAGGCCGAACAGGGTACACTTACCGATGCCGACTGGGCCATGACCATCGGAGCGCTCAGGGCACGGGCAGGCATTACAGGTGGTCTGGATGTAAAACCCACGGTGGTTGATCCATATTTACAGACCAACTATTTCCCGGATATCAGTGACCCGGTGATCCTGGAGATACGCCGGGAAAGAGGCATTGAGCTGGCCATGGAAGGATTCCGCTTCTATGATATTGTCAGGTGGAAACGGGGCGAGCTGATGGAAATGGAATGGAACGGCATGTATGTTCCTATGCTTGACACGCCCATGGATCTGAATGAGGACGGGAAAGACGATGTGAGGTTCTATACAGAACAGCCTTCTGAGACTCTTCCCGGGGTGATTGATATCAATGTGGCAGCAACAGACAGGTTTGGATTAACAAACGGACAGCGATTGAAGAGTGATACCTACGGTGAGATCACCTGGCTGGATAATGTGGAGAGGGTATTTGATGAGAATAAGAACTACTACTATCCCATTCCTTATAACGCCATAATCCTGAACCCGAACCTGGAACAGAATCCCGGATGGTGATATTCATCTAATTCGAATCTTAAACAAGCAATAATCTGACAAATCAATAAGAGGGTACCGGTAAGAGG
>CAZIAU010000783.1:0-1819 GCA_964536755.1 uncultured Bacteroides sp.
CGGATTGAATTTTACCGAACGCGGGTTCGGGATAAGGGGTGCACTTGGGGTTTCCGACAGGGGAAACAGTGCGGCCAGCCGGCTGAAGACCGGGGATATAGACTGGGATCACATATTCGGAGAGCTTGGCTCCCAGTGGTTTCATACAGGCGGTATTTTTGCCGCTCTGTCTGATTCAACTGCGGATGTGATCGAGGTGGCCATGAAGGCTGCAAAGAAATATGGAACGATCATTTCATACGACCTCAATTACAGGCCTTCGCTCTGGAAAGGGATCGGAGGGATCCGGAAAGCACAGGAGGTCAACCGCCGGCTGGCCCGGTATGTGGATGTGATGATAGGTAATGAAGAGGATTTCACTGCCAGTCTTGGGTTTGAGGTGGAGGGTGTGGATGATAACCTGACCAACCTTGAAACAGATAGTTTCAGGAAAATGATCAAAAATGCCGTTGAAGCCTTCCCCAATTTTAAAGCAGCAGCAACCACGTTAAGATCTGTGAAGAGTGCCAGTGTGAATTCATGGGGTGCAATATGCTATTATGACGGGGAGTTCCATGAAGCAACCTACCGTCCCGACCTGGAGATCCTGGACAGGGTAGGGGGCGGTGACAGTTTTGCCTCGGGTCTTATCTACGGATTCCTCTCAACCGGGGATGCCGGGGAAGCGGTTGAATATGGTGCAGCTCACGGGGCACTTGCCATGACCACCCCTGGTGATACAACCATGGCAACCCTGGCCGAGGTTGAAAAGGTAAAGGGAGGGGGATCGGCACGGGTAGAAAGGTAGTGCATAGTGCATAGTGCATAGTTAGTTAGCCTGCGTCGCAGGAGTTAGAAATATAAAAATTAATAAAATGGAATTAAGAAAAGATGCAAAGTATGCAATGGTAGTACCCACCAGTATGGGAATTCGTATAACACCGGTCAATGGTCAGCCGGTACACAGCAGTGACCTGTTCAAGATGCAGGCCACCAGTGCCGAATCCAATGTGGGGAGTACATCTTCCTATCTGGGTTTGCCGGTCAAAATACTTACAACTTTCGTTAAGGGCAGCCCGATTGCAAGGTTTATCAAGGACAACCTGGCCAGCAGGCATATGGACTATGAAGGGCCGGAGCTGGAACAGGGAAATCCCTGGGGATACCGCCACCAAATTAATATTGCCGACAGCGGACATGGCTCCCGTGGACCGCGCGTTCAGAA
The DNA here is from genome assembly GCA_964536755.1 of uncultured Bacteroides sp. Classification (GTDB taxonomy): domain Bacteria; phylum Bacteroidota; class Bacteroidia; order Bacteroidales. Next base: position 1,205 of record CAZIAU010000783.1, read on the forward strand.
TGACCGTGCCGGTGAGGTGGGCCGTACACTGAATGTGAAGGACTTTGATCTGGACCGCATCTTTAATAAGGAGGGAGCAAAAATAGTACATCTTTCGGGCCTGATTGCAGCCCTCTCACCAGAAACCAGCCAGTTTTGCCTGGAGATTGCCAGGGCAGCTAAAAAGAGTAGTTCCCGTATCTCCTTTGATCTTAACCACAGGGCATCCTTCTGGGCCGGAAGGGAAAAGGAGTTGCACGAGATTTTCAAAGAGATTGCCTCCATATCAGACATTCTGATCGGTAATGAAGAGGATTTTCAGCTTTGCCTGGGGATCGAGGGACCGGAAGCAGGAGGAAAGGACCTGGCGGCAAAGATAGATGGATTTAAGGGTATGATTAACAGGGCTAAAGAAACCTTCCCGGGAGTAGCAGTATTTGCCACCACACTTCGACAGGTGATCAGTACCAACCAGCATATGTGGGGAGGAATTATCTCCGAAAACGGGAACTGGCATGTGGTTGAACCCCGCGATATATATGTGTATGACCGTATCGGCGGCGGCGACGGTTTTGTAAGCGGAATGCTTTATGCCATTCTGAAGGGATGGGAACCTGAAAAATGGATTCAGTTCGG
>CAZIAU010000784.1:0-1805 GCA_964536755.1 uncultured Bacteroides sp.
GGGGTATCCAGCTTAAGGTAGTTGAACTGCTTCAAATCGTCAGTGCCATAAGAAGTTCTGCGAATTGCAGGCTGCTTGTATTTGGGACAGGATATGATTCACCTTTCTGGAACAGGATCAACAGAAAGGGGTCTACAATATTTCTGGAGGATTACGAACCCTGGTTTGAGAAAATATCCCTCAAATATCCGGATCTGGAAGCATACCTGGTTTCTTATCCGTGCAATATGACACAGTGGAAGGAGGTAATCGACAAACCGGAACGGCTGACTATTGCGCTCCCTGAAACAGTGAAGAATGAGAAATTTGATGTGATCCTGGTGGACGGTCCCCGGGGACACAGGTTTACAGATGATCAGCCCGGGAGGATGTCAAGCATTTACATGGCTTCGCAACTGGTCGAACGTGGGGGGTATGTTTTTGTACACGATGCAGAACGTGAAGTGGAAAGCACTTACTCCTCGAAATACCTGGGAGAGGATCACCTGGCGGGGGAGGTCCGGGGGCGGGCACTGCTCAGGGTGTATCATTTTCCGGGGTAGGGTCCATACACCCGTTTTACATGAGAACTAAGATTCGATCCACATGCATATAGGAATCCGGGTCACCTGTGAAAAGCGGTCCGCCGGCTACAATTTTTGTTTTGAGTGCGATTGATCTTTGAATAATTTGAGAAACCGAGGCAGACTGAACAGACATGGCACTAATAAACAGATAATCGGCCCACATGATCTGCTTATCGCTGAGTTTCTCCACATTCAGGTCCACCAGTTTCCTGTTCCAATCCCGCGGTAGCATGGAAGCAACGGTCATAAGACCAGGAGGGGGGTTGGACGCTTTTTTGGAAACGAACTTCAATGCGTGCCTGAAACTTCAGTAGGTATCGGGGACCCTGGGATTTACAAGTAGAATATTCATATTTGAGATTTTTTCCTTTAAATGTAAACAGGTATATGACCGAATAAAAGAAAATGGGATGAAAGGAATGAATAAGGATCGGATGGGTCCGGATTGTGATGAAATAGTCTATTATGGGGTGAAATACTTCATTCAGTTTCAAAGTCGGCACTTTTTGATAATTCGCCAAATAACTGGTTCAATAATAATATTGAAGCTATATTTACTCCTTAATGTAATACAGATACCCCATAAAAATGGATCCAATCTTTATCATTCTGATAGGTACTGCCGTGGTGCTATTCTGCATTATTGTTTTAAAATTGCATGCGGTTATCTCGTTGCTGGCAGCTGCCCTGGTAACCGGGTTATTAACATCTCCCGGGCAGATTTTTGACTACGCCATTCATAGCGGAATGACCGATCAGGAGGCAAATGCACTTTCTGTTGTCACCGTTGGCAAGCGACTTGCTCTTGCCTTCGGGAACACCAGCGGCAAAATCGGCATTCTGATCGCTTTCGCTTCCATTATAGGTACTTCCCTCATGAGGAGTGGCGGCGCTGAACGTATCGTTCGCGGCCTGTTGAGATTATTTGGGAAAAAGAATACCTCCCTGGCCTTTCTGAGTGGAAGTTTTGCACTGGCTATCCCGGTATTTTTCGATACGGTATTTTATCTGATGATACCACTGGTAAAATCCATCAGTGTGCGAAATCCCAGGAAATTCGGCCTCTACCTGATGACGGTTATTGCCGGGGGGGTAATGGCTCATTCCCTGGTCCCGCCAACCCCGGGGCCGCTCTTTGTGGCTGAGGAGATGGGTATAGACCTGGGCATAATGATAATAGGGGGGATAATTATTGGTTCGATTGCTGCCCTGAGCGGTTATGGCTATGCAATCTGGGCC
>CAZIAU010000785.1:0-1800 GCA_964536755.1 uncultured Bacteroides sp.
ATCTTCACCAATACCTGCCAGTTCTTCCGGTGTTTCATTCCCTGTAAGTACGGCAACACTGTTCCGGTTTTTCCTGATAATGTGAGGGATGTTCCTGAAATAGTAATCGAAGTAACGTGAACTGTTATTGCTACCTGTTGCAATTACAGCGTCAACTCCTGAGATAAGTTCCTCCGTAAAACGGATCTTGCTGCCCACCGAAGGCTCGATCTCTTCAAGAACGGACGCTACCTGCCGGAGTATGCGATTATCCTTGGATGACAGTTTAGCCAGAATATTGTGACCGGTTGCCAGCACACATAAAATATCATGAAAACCCACCATCGGTATATTGCCCGCCAGTATTAGTCCAATGGTTTTTTTCTTACCCTCACCAGGATTAGAAATATTATAGCCGGAAAGCCATTTTTCGAGTATCTCCTCCTTCAGCATCATGGCAATACCGCTGATGGCCCGGTTCAGGAAATCCCTTGTAAACCAGGGATTATAAATGGGTTCTTCATCCAGTATTGATTTGAATTCTTTATAGTGGATCCTGTTCAGTGAATCCAAACCGGGGGACTCAACCTCTCCTGTGGTGGTAAATTGTTGAAGAAATTCACCCAGTCTTGCAAAGGTATTGATGAAAATGGACGAATTATACAAGTTTCTACTGGTTTACCTGTCTGATTAGATTAAGTGCTGAACCGGCTTTGAACCAACCGATCTGGTTTTCATTAAGGGTATGGTTGGCATGGAATGAATGAGTTGACCCGTCACTATGATGCAGCTTGATTTCCAGGGGTTTACCAGGCTCAAGCGTTTTCAGGCCGAGTACATCAATCTGATCATCTTCCCTAATCAGATCGTAATCGCTTTTATTTTCAAAGGTCAGTCCAAGCAAGCCCTGTTTCTTCAGGTTTGTTTCATGGATCCTGGCAAATGATTTTACAAGCACAACCTTTACACCCAGGTGCCTGGGTTCCATGGCGGCATGTTCCCGGGAGGATCCTTCCCCGTAATTTTCATCCCCGACAACAATTGTCCCTATCCCTGCTTTCTTATATGACCTTGCTGTATCCGGAACGGGTTCATATTGATTGGAAATCTGGTTCAGCACCGAATTTGTCTTCTCGTTGTATGCATTCACTGCCCCGATCAACAGATTGTTGGAAATGTTATCCAGGTGACCCCTGAAACGCAACCAGGGACCAGCCATGGAGATATGATCGGTAGTGCATTTTCCCTTTGCTTTGATCAACAGCTTCAGACCCGTAAGATCCTTACCATTCCAGGGTTCAAATGGGGACAACAGCTGAAGCCGGTCCGATTTCTCATTCACAACGATTTCATTTTGGATCCCGTCCTCGGCCGGTGCCTGGTATCCGTTATCTTCAACAGCGAATCCTTTAACGGGGAACTCCATTCCCGACGGCTCATCCAATTTCACCCGTTCCCCGTTCTCGTTAACCATGGTATCGGTAAGAGGATTAAAGGTCAGATCGCCGGCAATTGCCATGGCTGTAACTATCTCCGGGGATGCAACGAATGAATGCGTATTGGGATTGCCATCATTCCTTTTCGCAAAATTCCGGTTAAATGATGTGATGATGGAGTTCTTTTCCTGTTTGTCTGCATTGTGTCTTGCCCACTGACCTATACATGGTCCGCATGCATTGGCCAAAACAACACCTCCAATCTCCTCGAATGTCCTGATCAATCCATCTCTCTCGATGGTGTACCTTACCATTTCAGACCCTGGAGTTACCGTATACTCTGATGATACCCTCAGTTTCTTTTCCCTGGCCTGACTGGCAACGG
>CAZIAU010000786.1:0-1800 GCA_964536755.1 uncultured Bacteroides sp.
AGATATGGCCTGGGAGATGAACGGGTACCATATGACCGACGTACCCCTTCCGGACCCCTGCCCTTACAGCCCCTATTACAGGGAAACGGATCGCGAATTCACCTCTGCGGGCCACCTGGAATGGGGACCCATAGATAATTCCCTGGAAGACGAAATGGTTGACGCCATGCGTACCAACTGGGCCTGTGAGAAGATCCGGGAGGAACACGACCAACCCTTTTTCCTGGCCCTCGGGATGTATCTGCCGCATTACCCCAATTATGCCCCTGAGAAGTATTTTGACCTCTACGACCGGGATTCCATAGAACTCCCCCCCTACAAGGAGGACGACCTGGATGACCTGAGTCCGGTCATACGTGCAAGAATGCTCAACCGCTACAAGCAGCACCTCGAACTGGAAAAACTGGGGGTCCTGAAGGATGCGGTCGAAGCATACCTGGCCTGTGTATCCTATGCCGATGCCATGCTGGGACGGATCCTGGATGCACTGGAGGATAGCCCCTGTTACAACAATACCATCGTAGTTTTCTGGAGTGACCAGGGATTTCATCATGGTGAAAAGGGGCACTGGGGTAAACATACTCTCTGGCAGCGTACCTCCCATGTGCCATTCATATGGGCCGGCAAAGGAATTGAAAAGGGTGCAACTATCGGGACAACTGTGAGCCTTATCGATATCTTTCCCACCCTTGCAGAACTCTGTGATCTGAGTGCGGGAAACCAGCTTGAGGGTGTCTCCCTGGCTTCTTCATTGCAGGATCCCTCCTCCGCGAAAGAAAGAGATGTCTTCATGCCATCCCACGAGAAGGGTGCCTATTCCATCATTAATATGAACTGGCGTTACATTCTTAACATCGATGGATCGGAAGAACTTTATAATGAGCGGGATGATCCCAATGAATGGTACAACCTGGCCGGGGATGAAAAATATGACCAGCTTATCCACGACCTGCAGGCATCAGCCCCTGCAGAATTCGCAGAGGAAGCCACTGCAAGGAATTCGCTGAAACTTGTTGTTGAAGGGGATTCCTTTCACTGGGAAAAGAAACCAGATAAATAAATTTGTGCTGCTGCAGACTTCTGACCGTCCTTACCAGGTCCGGATACTGAAATAGCTCCTCTACATGAGAACAAATCTTCCGGATCTAACATGCTCACCAGCATGGATTATGAAAAAATATGTGCCCCGGGAAAGATGGCTTCCATCAAAAAAAACTGTATGGTATCCCTGGGACATCTCCTCTTGAACCAGGGTAATTAGCTCTCTGCCTGATAGATCATAGACTTTCAAAGAAACCGGACAGCTCTCCGGAATTGTGTATTCAATCCGCATGGTTGAATGAAAAGGATTGGGATAATTAAAGATTTCCGTCTCCCCGCCTGTTACAGGATCCTCTACCGAAGTATTACTTTCAGCTTCAGTGGTAGCCGATACTTCATTGGAATAGGCTGAGGATCCGTAGATATTGAATGCACGAACGCGATAGGTGTACCAGGTAAGTTCAGTCAGGTCCGTATTGCTGAAAGAAGTAACATTCGCATTCACGCTATCGATAATGCTGAACAGATCGGTGGATTTTCGTTCTATGATAAAACCATCTTCATTAGTGGTCGCATCTGTCCAGATCAGATCAATCTGACTGGACGAAACAGCAGTTGCCAGAAGGTCGGCCGGTGCACCGGGTAGTTGCAGTGTTGGGTCAGCACAGTAATTATACTGGCACCATTCAGTCAGTGTATCCGTACAGTTAAACCCGATCACAATTATACTATTATCATTTGATCCTGTGTTCAATACTG
>CAZIAU010000787.1:0-1793 GCA_964536755.1 uncultured Bacteroides sp.
CTGTTGTTATAGGAGAAATGTTTTTATTGTACGGCTATGGGGAGTTTGAGCAATTTTAAAGGGTATGTTGACGGATTGAGTGAACAGGGCAAAAAAATGCCGGTGTTGTTCACCTCGCACGGCAATCCGATGGACATCCCGCTCTCGAGGGAGGAGCGGCCCTTCTGGAACAGTCTGTTTGAACTGGGGAAGGAGCTGCAGGCAGGGTATGAAGTGAAGGCGGCGCTGGTAGTTTCGGCCCACTGGTGCACCAGGGGGACCTTTGTGAACATTTCACCTGAACAGAAACAGATCTACGACTATTATGGTTTCCCTGAATCTTACTACAATGTCTATTATTCTGCGAAAGGTGCTCCGGGAGTTGCCCGTGAAGTTGCGGATACGGTCTCCGGTGTAACAGCGACAACGGAATGGGGACTGGACCATGGTGCATGGCCCATGCTTATGCACCTGTTCCCCGAAGCCAATCTCCCCGTTTTTCAGATGAGTATCGACTACTATGCCAGTCCCGATTACCATTTTGAACTGGGAAAACAGCTCCGGTCACTGCGTAAGAAAGGGATACTGATCATCGGGAGTGGTTCTCTCATTCACAACCTGAAGCTTATAGGGCAAAAGCTTGGCAATAATGACAGGAATCCCTTTGGATGGGAATTGGAATATGATGAATGGATCAAGGAACAGATCGACAAAAGGAATTTCGCCGGCATTCTTGATTATAAGAACAGCCATCCGCTTGGCAGGCTGGCAGCGCCCACACCGGACCATTATGTGCCTGTACTTTACAGCCTGGGACTGATGGACAGGGATGACGAACTGGAATATTTTTACGAGGCCCCGCCGGCCTTACCGGCCTTCAGTGAAAGAAGTTTCCTGGTTTCCAGCGGTTAAGACTTTCTTAAAGACCCAGTTCTTCTGGAGGGTGAAGTTGAAGGCAAGTGAGACAATCAGGTCGGTGATGAGGCGACTGATCTTGTAATCCACATGCAGGAAGGTGGTAATGGAATATGTTCCGATTGATTTCAGAACAATGCTGTTGATTACCACGAGGGAGAATCTTAATAACTGTATTCTGAAAGAGTTCTTGTAAGGCCTCTTTTTTGCACGGAATGTCCAGCCTTTGTTGAGGCTGAAATTGACCACGGCACCGATGATCCCACTGATGATGATAGAATGGGTGTAATGTACGTGAAATACCTCGGTAAAGAAGATCATGGTCAGGTAATCCACTGTCCCTCCGATAAAGGCCGAGACCTGCGCCTTTGAAAATACAAGCAGCTTCCTAAACATCCTCCTGCGCCTTTGTAAATATTATGATCCTCCTAAACATCCTCCTCTCCTTTTTCCCTTTCGGCCCTGTCCCTGGAATCGGCAACCTTCAGGAGCCGGAAGAATTCCACTATATTGAATATCAGCAGGGCCAGGCAGGCCAGTGCCCCTGCATATATGATCGAGCCCCGGAAGAGGAGTTCTATAACCAGGATAAGGGTGATGGCTATCCGTACCTCGGTGGGCCCCAGGAACCCGTTGTCAATGGAGTATTTTCCCGTGATCTTGTATCGCAGCATGGCCATGATGATGGACCCGCCGTACAGTACAATGAAGACATAGACCAGAAGGTTCCACGGGGGATCCACGTAAATCATGAACCCGGCACCCATGAAAATGATCCCTGTCCAGTCCGCCGCCAGGTCAAAGGAGAATCCGTGCCATTTGCGGGGTCTTTTCCGGTAGTAGGCGAGACGGCCATCCAGTGAGTCTCCGAACCAGTTGATTATAAGTCCCAGGGGACC
>CAZIAU010000788.1:0-1791 GCA_964536755.1 uncultured Bacteroides sp.
CTTTCAATATCCGGTCATAAGCCCGTGCCGACAAATGAAGCTTCTCCATAGCATTCTTCAAAATGGTTAACCCGGCTGCATCCGGCCTGCAATATCTGGTCATCAGCCTTGAGGTCATCTGGGCATTGCAATGAACACCACTCACTGAACTGTAACGATTCTCCTGGATCAATCGTGCTGCTTCCACTCTTTTTAGCAAACTTTCACTTGATTCTTCAATCCTTCTGTCTGCGAGGTCCCCGAACGGGACCGGAACCACCTCCATATGGAGATCGATCCTGTCCAGCAGAGGTCCCGAAATGCGGGACATATAGCGTCTGATCATTCCGGCTCCGCAGCTGCAATCCTTTCCCGGGTAATTAAAGAATCCGCAGGGACAGGGATTCATGGCAGCGATCAATATGAAATTTGCAGGATAGGTCACAGAATACCGGGCACGGCTCACATGAATGATCCTCTCTTCAAGGGGTTGACGAAGTACTTCCAGAACGGACCTCTTGAATTCAGGAAGTTCATCCAGGAACAACACGCCGTTATGAGCAAGTGAGACCTCTCCAGGTTGAGGTGTACTGCCGCCCCCAATTATTGCGATGTCAGAACTTGTATGATGGGGTGATCTGAATGGTCGTCGTGTTACAAGATGCCCGTTATTCCCAATCTTTCCGGCCACCGAATGGATCTTGGTGGTCTGAAGTGATTCTTCAAGGGTCATTCCTGGAAGGATGGTAACCAACCGGCGGGCCAGCATGGTTTTACCCGCTCCCGGCGGACCTACCATTATCAGATTATGGTTCCCGGCTGCCGCAATCAGAAGCCCCCTTTTCACCACCTCCTGACCTTTCACCTCGGAAAAATTGATTCCGTGCGGATCTGGATCGTTCCTGAATATCTCCTTCAGATCTGTTTTTGCAGGTGCCAACTTCCGTTCCATATTCAGGAAGGAGATTACACTGTTCAGGTCGGAAACGGGAATGGTATAAATGCCTTTCACTACAGAAGCTTCACCCGAGTTCTTTTCCGGTACAATAACTCCCCTGAATCCCGACTCCTTTGCATTTATGGTCATTGGCAGTACACCTTTTACGGGCAGAACACTACCATCCAGTGACAATTCTCCCATGATCATATATTCTTTCAATAGCTCCTGCTTAACCTGACGTGTTGCAGCAAGGATACCTACAGCAAGAGGAAGGTCAAACTGGGTACCCTCTTTGCGAATATCTGCAGGAGCCAGGTTGATCACTACCCTGTATCGGGGCCAGTTATATCCGTTATTGGTAATGGCAGATTCGATACGTTGCTGACTCTCCCTGATGGCATGATCTGCCAGGCCAACAATAAAAAACCGGATTCCCTGGCTGATATTAACCTCGATCGAGATTAACATGGCCCTTATTCCATTCAGGGAGCTGGTGTATGTTTTAACTAGCATTTAATGGCGGGATTATCTCATTAATGGTTCGGGAAGAGGAATTATCGAAAAAAAAATAGAACTATAACTGGGTTAAATTCAATCTATTAACGTATTTTATAGTTATTCTACTGCATTTATAGTTGTTTTACGTAATAATAAGTTATATATTTGCGTTATATATTAAAGTCAGGATGATGACAAAAAGACTTACAAAAGCAGAAGAGGAGATCATGCTGATCCTCTGGAAACTCAGAGAGGCTACTATCAGGGAAGTTATGAAGGAACTGAACGACCCGGAAATTCCCTATACAACAGTTTCCACCGTAGTCAGGGTCCTCGAGAAACTGGCGGAGATCAGGGGACTTCCGGATGTCATC
>CAZIAU010000789.1:0-1786 GCA_964536755.1 uncultured Bacteroides sp.
AAAAACAACTTTGATATGAGCAAAGTATCTTTTAATTTTAGGCTACCTGTGTTCCGGAGGTTGCTGACGACAGAACCTCCTAATTAAAAAATTATAATAAAAAAAACTGTAATGATCACCTCAAGGAATTGGTTAGAATTAGTCATTCTAACGGCATTATTTACCGGCATAAATCCGGTAGCTGCCCAGCTGAAGATATATGTCAACACAGATCTTGAAGGAATCAGCGGAGTTTATAAGTTTGACCAGACCCGTCAGAAAGATACTCCATTGAATATTCAGGCATGTGAATACTTTATGGGGGATGTCAATGCAGTTGTGCGAGGGTTGCGCGATGGGGGTGCAACTGAAGTTATCGTTCTGGATGGTCATGGGTCCCAGGCAGTAATTCCACATCTTATGATACCGGGAGCTAAATATATAACCGGGCGGCCCAGACCCGGTACTGGCAGCCTTACAGAGCTCGACAGTACATTTGACGGAATGGTAATGGTCGGTTTTCACAGTATGATGGGTACTCCGGACGGAGTGCTTAATCATACTCAGTCTTCCCGTTCCGAAAACAGGTACTGGTACAACGGTGTGGAATCGGGTGAACTGGCCCAGAATGCTGCTATTGCAGGATATTATGGCGTCCCCGTAATAATGGTAACGGGTGATGAGGCCACCTGCCGCGAAGCCAGGAAATTCTTTGGTGATAATCCTGTAACCGTTGCTGTGAAGCGGGGATTATCAAGGGAGGCCGCTCTTCTTTATCCCCTCGAGGAAACCCGTAAAGCGCTCTATGAAGGAGCAAAGCGGGCTGTCGGGGCCATAGCTTCATGCAGACCCTATATCCTTGAAACACCCATCAAAGTGAAAGAAGAATACCTGGATCTTGATCCCGCTTTACCCGAACCGGAGCTGGTTACAAGAGAAGGTTTTGCTGAAAATGTTCTACAGATTTTTTCCTGGTCGAAATAAAAATTGTCAATTGCATCATTTAACTTTTTGACGGTTAAAGAATTTCTATTCTATTCACGTTTTAAGAAAATGAAAACACCCCCTTCGTTCCCTGCATTCAGGATTTCGCCATATTGTGGCAGCGCACTTGTATTACTATTACTTATCTCTGCCGGGAATTGCCTCTCGAACCAACAATTGATCCTGTTATGTAAGTAGAAGAAAAGATAAGTGTAAATGGTATCCAGGTTCCTAACAGGCCCTGAAACATCTCCAAGCTTTTATTAATCACAAGTGCCACCAGGAAGAAATCCACAAGTGATATAATAAAAAAGATCACAGGAGCACCGATGGCATGAACAATAAGGGTAGTTTCCAGGGACATGACAGACATTCCAATAAACATTATTGCACCGCAGAGAGCCCATCCAAGTAATCCCAGTAAGGATGTCATAATTATACGATTAAAACTCATTTGTTCCATTTTCAGTTTGTAAGAATATCATTTCGATCTTACTGCCAGAATCCGGGCATGTGGTTGTCCTTCTTCGGTCCCGCTGTAAAATCCGATCAGCACATCCCGGGTGAAGAAAAAGGCATCGCCTTCTTTCGCTTCGTAACGGTTCTCATCTTCACGGGTCCCCCCGGCCACTATTTCACCATTTCCCCGAAGAATATAATAGATCTCTTCCTCCGCTTTATGACGGTGGGGAATGTTTGTCCCGCCAGCTGCAAAATCCATTAAGAACAAACTGTTTACCTGATATGCTGCAGCAATTCTGTCCCGCTCGCTGGATGTGGTTCCCATCAGTAGTTTGAATTTAGTTGAGGGTCCGTGATCTCC
>CAZIAU010000790.1:0-477 GCA_964536755.1 uncultured Bacteroides sp.
CTGGATGAAGCACTCGATGATCTGAAGGACTACTGCAAGGATCGAAGTGATATCAGGATGAAAAAGGACGGAGAGAACCTGATAATCGCTGAGAAAGTATCGGTTCCCACAATAATAACCAAACGGGGAGATATGATCGGTTATGGTTTTATAACTGAAAATTACTACGGTATGGCCCTGGTATTCCAGTTGGGGTATGATATATCCTTAAACAGCAGGGATTGGCCAACGGAAATGATGAATTTTCGCAATTATGCCAAGGAATTCATGTCCTACCATTATGAACAGTCTTACTCAAGACGCATAGAGTCATTGGAGAAAGATATTAAATCAGTGGAAAGAGAGAAGAATCAAAATGAAAACAAGATGGCAAGACTTGCGAAGGATATTGAGAACATAGATAAGAAAGTTGCGAAAGAAACCGATACGGAAAAAATTGCTTCCATGCAGGTGGAGAAAACTACCCTGGGATCGGAT
>CAZIAU010000790.1:487-1780 GCA_964536755.1 uncultured Bacteroides sp.
CAGGGCCTTAAGGATACCCTTCCGGTACTGCAGGCACAGATTGATCAGTTAAGCCAGAATGCAGAAAAGCTTAAAAACGAATCCAACACTTATCAAACTACCATAAGCTCCTTTTAGGGCAGGAGGCTCATTTTTCTTTACTTTGCCTTAAAATCATTCCTATGCATATCCTTATAGTGGAAGATGAGACCTCACTTATGGAATCCATGGTGTCGTACCTGGAGATGGAGGGGTTCAGATGTGAGCAGGCGGGAGACTATCATACGGCACTCTGTACCCTGGATAAGCATGACTATATGTGCATGTTAATTGACCTGAATCTTCCGGATGGAGACGGACTTGACCTTGTTAAGCTGGCCAGGCAAAATAACACTAATTCAGGGATCATTATTGTTTCCGCACGTAATTCCCTTGACCAAAGAATAAAGGGGCTCGATATGGGTGCGGATGATTACCTGGTAAAACCGTTTCACCTGTCGGAGCTTGTGGCCAGGGTACATTCTGTAAGCAGAAGGACCAGGGCCATGGGAGAAGAGATCCTGAAATTTGGTGAGATCACGGTCATACCCGAAGAAAGGAGCTGTGAGGTTAACAGTAAGCAGCTCGAGCTTACCAAAAAGGAATTTGATTTACTGCTCTATCTTATGTCAAACCGAAACAGGGTGATCACAAAAGAGAGTATAGGTGATTTTCTCTGGGGTGATTACGGCGGTAGTTACGGTTCATATGATTTTGTATATACTCATTTGAAAAACCTTCGCCGGAAGCTGGTGGATGCCGGTTGTCCGGATTACATCAGAAACATGTACGGGGTGGGATATAAATTCTCCCTAGAATGAATGGAATATGAAGCTTCTCACTAAGACAACGCTGTACATAGCCACTCTTTCCATGTTCCTTTTCTTCATCATGGGAATTATTTTCTTCCAGATCCTGAAAAATATAAGCCTGACAGATCTGAACAGGGAACTGGAAAATCTCAAAGAAATTGTTGATGAATACCTGGCAGATAAACCTCTTGAACCCCCGGGAAGGGTGCCCGGTATTGACTCAATTTCATTCGAACCTGCAATGACTGGCCGGGTCTCTGAAAGCGGATTCAATGATACGCTGATGTTTGACTCCCGGACCGGCCAGTATCGAACTTATCGATTTCTCCAGTACCAGTCAGATCCTCCTGCTGCATATACCATAAAGATCTTCAAATCGACTACGCCTAATGATAAACTGGTTGAATGGGTGACACTTATGATGACCATGATGGTGATCCTTTTCCTGGCCGGTATTTATTTC
>CAZIAU010000791.1:0-1775 GCA_964536755.1 uncultured Bacteroides sp.
GTTTGAGATATGTACCTGGCTCAGGTGTGGCCAGAAGCATCTTCTTTTTCGGGTTCCTGGGTATATATTTTTCAGGATACTCGGCCTGACAACTTACCATCAGTAAGCAGGCAGCCAAACAAGAATAAAAAACCTTTTCCATGGGATATAGAATTTCAGGTCTTACCCACAGCTATTAGTTTTCCGGCGGTTCTTAAAATCAACATACCTTCAGTAATACCGGGTGTAACCAGGGAGACTTCACCCAGGGGTATCCTGTGCAGCAACCGGTATTCTCTTCCTGCCCGGACGATATAGAGGTCCCCGTCTTCTGAAACCATGTAGATACGGCCATCGGAAGCTACGGGGCTCGCAATAAAGCTTGAGGGATTTACAGTTTGCTGGTAAACCAGCTCTCCTGTCCTGGCTTCGAAACATGCCAGGTTCCCGTTCCACCTTAACCTGTAGAGAAGACTGTCATAAACCAGGACGGAAGTCATATATGCTCCTCCACGGTCATAGAACCATTCAAAATCATCTCCCGGGATTGAATCATTGTCCGGATATTCTATTATACCCCTGGCACTATTTTTCAGCGCCATCAGTGGCATGTGCTTTCCGTGTGCGCTGTTGAAATAGATCAGATCTTTCCAAACCACCGGTGTGGGGATGGGGAGATCTCCGCCACCGGACATTTTCCAGATCTCTTCACCGGATCTCATGTCATATGCACCCCTGTGCTTATATCCGTTCACTACCACCCTCGGTTCATTACCGTCGAAATATATATTGGGAGTACACCAGTTTGATATTTCATCCCTTTCCTTTCTCCATACTGTTTCCCCGCTGAACAGGTCCAGTACTGCAACAAATGCAACATTCAGTGCATCTGCCTGAATGATCACCTTGTCCCGGTAGATTACAGGGGAGCTGCAAAACTCCCACTGAGCAGATTCAACCAGATTCCAGGCAGAGTTTATCAGCCCGAAGTCACGTTTCCAAAGCAAGTTGCCTTCAACATCATAACAGTACAATCCTTCCGAACCGAAGAAGACTACTACATGAAAACCGTCAGTGGCAACTGTTGTATTGGCGTGTGAGGATTTAGGGTGCCGCTTGACCTTTGGAATTCCTCGGCAGGCCTCCCGCTCCCACTTAATATTTCCACTGGACCTGTCAAGGCAGTAAACTTTCCATACATGCTCCGATGAGTCGTTCACTGATTCAATATCCCCGAATAATCCGGTGCGATACCCTTCCGTATCCTTGTCGCTCACAGCTGTTGTAATATATACATTGTCATTCCAGATTACCGGGCATGACAGGCCCATTCCGGGAACATCCCTGGTCCAAATGACATTGTAGGAAGTTTCCACATTAAAACTGTCCGGCAGGAAGGCATTGTCAAGATATCCTGATGCGAAATATCCACGGTAGGAGGGCCACTGCCTGTTGGTTTCAACGGAATTGAATAACGATATTTCCGAATCCGCCTGGCTGCCAAGAAGTTCATGATGGCTCTTACTTTCACAGGAGAGTAATGCCATAAAGAAAAATATTACTATCGGATCTATATTTCTCATCTTCCCGGGGGTTGTAAATTTCTATAAAGTTAGGATTATATAAATAAATCTTACATTTGGAGATGCAGCTGATTTCATTACAGCCTTCCATAGAGGTAATGAACATACGGATTGATGAGCCTGTAACCACTGCCACAGATCTGTTATTAGCCATCGTCTGTATATTTGCATTTTTCAGGATCAGGAAGCTGGAAACCACCCTGAGTGTAAAGT
>CAZIAU010000792.1:0-1772 GCA_964536755.1 uncultured Bacteroides sp.
CGCTGATATCAGGGCATGGGCTGGCTTTATGGATTGAATCAGGCGGCAGGAAAATTCTCCTGGACACCGGGAAGGAGGAATCTTTTTTTACTAATGCTTCGCTGCTCGGCATAGATCTCCGGGAGGCTGATGCCCTGGTGCTGAGCCATGGGCACTACGACCATACAGGATCAGTTGCCGGCGTTTTAAAGGAAGCTCCCCATGTTGATGTTTACCTGCATCCGGCTGCATTCCTGCCCCGTTACAGCCTTCGCGGCGCACACTCCAGGTCTGTGCAGGCGCCAATAACGGCAATGAGTTCCATAGTAGCTCACCCTGAACCTAAGGTTCACTGGGTCAATGGAGTTACATCCGTGGGAGGGGGTGTCCATATAACAGGTCCTATCCCCAGGAAAACCGATTTTGAGGATACCGGGGGCCCTTTTTTCCTGGACCCGGGAGGAAGAACTCCTGACCCGATAAGGGATGACCTTTCCCTGTGGATCAATACAGGTGAAGGACTGGTCATCTGCACCGGCTGCTGCCATTCCGGCATTGTCAATACCCTGTCTTACATCATGCGGCAAAGCGGCGAGAAGCGGGTAAAAAAAATAATCGGGGGCCTGCACCTGGTGAACGCCGGCAGGGAAAGGCTGAAGAGGACCGCGGAAGAGCTTAATAAGCTCAATATCGAGGAACTCGTACCCTGCCACTGTACCGGGGATGAATCCGTGGAGTATCTATCTGAAAACCTGGATTGCCTGGTCACCCCGGGATATGCGGGAATGAGGGCGTGAAGCTAGGGAGAGCCGGACAGGGTCCTGGAGGGCAGCCGGATTTTCCAAACCTTCCCATGCTTTTAATGAGTAAACCAGCCTGAAGTCTTTTTACAGAAACCGACCAGGATCAGCATGGCCGGTACCTCAATCAATACTCCAACCACAGTAGCCAGTGCCGCTCCTGATGAAAGACCAAAAAGCATAACTGATGTCGCTATGGCTACCTCAAAATGATTGGACGCTCCTATCATCGCGGCGGGCGCCGCATCTTCGTAGCTCAGTTTCATTAACTTGGCAGCCCCGTAACCAAGGGCAAAAATCAATACGGTCTGCAGGAAAAGCGGGACAGCAATCCAGGTAATGGTCAAAGGATTAGCCAGGATCACTTCTCCCTTGAAGCTGAAGAGAAGAACCAGCGTCAACAGCAAGGCGCTTATGGTGACCGGGGTCAGCAGATGCAGGAATTTTTCCCTGAACCAGGTTTCGCCTTTGGACCGGATAATCCACTTGCGCGAGAAATATCCGGTAATAAGAGGAAGGGCAACATAGACAGATACGGACAGCAAAAGAGCCTGCCAGGGAACGGGAAGCCTGCCTACGCCAAGCAGAAAGCCTCCCAGTATGCCGTAAAGAACCAGCATGGTAAGAGAGTTGATTGCAACCATGATCAAGGTCAAGCCGTCGTTACCCCTTGCCAAATATCCCCACACCAGAACCATAGCCGTACAGGGTGCTATCCCCAGGAGGATGCAACCGGCGAAGTAGCTCCGCCATAATGGGATTTCCAGCATCCTTATTCCATTGTGCAAGACGACTGTCCCGGCCCCATGATGCGCGCCCAATGCCAAATCCAGACCAAATGGAATTTTTACCAGATCCATGGCATCGGGGCCTATGAATCCCCGAAACAGGAAACCAAGGAAAAGGAGGGCGATCCCATACATGGTGAAGGGTTTTACAGCCCAATTAATAAAAAGTGTCAGGGCGACGGGCTTTCCACTTTTTCCCGCCTTG
>CAZIAU010000793.1:0-1766 GCA_964536755.1 uncultured Bacteroides sp.
TCATCCTGGCCGATGACCAGTGCTATAATACAATAAAAGAACTTGGAAACAACGAGGTGAGAACTCCCACCCTTGATGAACTTGCCCGGCAGGGGACTGTCTTCACCACAGCTTATAATATGGGAGGCTGGAGTGGAGCTATATGCGTTGCCTCCAGGACCATGTTCAACACAGGGAGGTTCCTGTGGAGAGCCAAAGAATGCTACCGGAAACTGGATACGCTGGCGGCCAGCGGACAGCTATGGAGCAAGGAGATGGAGAAACTGGGTTACGATACCTATTTCACGGGGAAGTGGCATGTTAAGATCGAGCCGTCCTTGATATTCCACCATTCAGGTACCGAGAGAGGGGGGATGCCGCAGCAAACTCCTGAAGGGTATAACCGACCACTGGATGAAAATGACTGGGAGTGGACCCCGTGGGATACGGCCTTTGGAGGATACTGGGAAGGTGGTACTCACTGGAGCGAGGTGGTGGCCAATGAAACCATAGGGTTTCTTGAAAATGCTTCAACCTCCGAAAATCCATTTTTCATGTACGTTGCATTCAACGCCCCGCACGATCCACGGCAGTCTCCAAGGGAGTATGTGGATATGTATGACCTGGAAGATATTGCCATACCGGAAAGTTTCCTACCGGAATACCCCTATAAGGATTTTATAGGATGCAGCAAAAATTTACGGGATGAAAGGCTTGCTCCTTTCCCGCGTACCGAATATTCTGTGAAGGTGAACCGCCAGGAGTATTATGCAATCATTACCCATATGGATGCTCAGGTCGGAAGGATCCTGGATAAACTGGAAGAAACCGGTCAGGCCGGCAATACTTATATTTTCTTTTCGGCCGATCACGGACTGGCGGTTGGCAACCACGGATTTATGGGCAAGCAGAATATGTATGAACACAGCCTCAGGCCTCCAATGATCATAGTGGGACCTGATATCCCCCGGGGAGCGAGAAAGGATATGGCGGTCTACCTGCAGGACATTATGCCCACAGTGATTGAGTATGCCGGAGGGGAAGTGCCGGGGTATGTGGAATTCAACAGCCTGAAATCCTTTATTGATGGAACAGAGAAAGAATCCAGATATCCTGAAGTCTATGCAGCCTATATGGACCTTCAGAGAATGATACGCATTGATGACTATAAGCTGATCGTCTATCCGTACGCGGGTATCAGGAGGCTTTTCAACCTGGCAGATGACCCTCTGGAGATGAATGACCTGGCAGAAGATCCCGGTCAGATGAAGAAAATGGAAACCATGTTTAATGAACTGATGGAGCTTCAGGTTGAAATGGGTGATACACTTAACCTGAAAAGTTTTAATTTCGTCATATAATTGATTCTCCTCGCAGCTCAGCTGCGAGGAACCGTCGATTGATTGTATAATTATATTGCGCTCGCGCAATTCATTTTTTTTAAGCCAAATGGAAAGACTGGTCATAAAAGAACTGAAGGATTGTAAGTATGCTTGTGTTTCACTGGGTGAAGTGATGCTGAGAATGGACCCTGGTGAAGGGCGTATCAGTACAACCCGTCATTTTCGTGTATGGGAAGGGGGTGGTGAGTATAATGTAACCCGCGGACTTCGCAGGTGCTTTCAATTACCGACCGCTGTTGTTACGGCCCTGGCTGAAAATGCTGTGGGACGGCTTGTGGAAGACTGTATCCTGCAGGGTGGAGTGGCAACGGATTATATTATATGGGTGCCATACGACGGAATTGGCCGGGATGTGAGGAACGGATTGAATTTTACCGAACGCGG
>CAZIAU010000794.1:0-456 GCA_964536755.1 uncultured Bacteroides sp.
AATATAATTTCCCACCAGGCCGATGAGGACCAGTTCTCAGATTCCTCACTGACATTTTCTGAAATAACTATAATTAAAGAAATATTTGAGAACAGGCTGTCAAATATTTACCACTCAAGGATCGAATATCCGGAATAATTTCTAGTTGAGAAGCTCGATGATTTCGGTATCGGGATATCTGGCCGGATCAAATTTAAACATACTTTCATCCAGGGTCTGGTTCCCTATAACCTCTTTCAGGATCATGGTATAATTAATTCCCTCCTTATGCTTTAAAAGAGTGCCTTTCAGTTTCATATTTCCCGGATTTATGAAGAGGCTGAGCATGGAATAGGGTCCTGACAGGTCTTTCGGGTAGAGCTGAACCTCAACACACTCTTTTTTGTTGAAGGGGACCCGGCCCATAAACCTGTAGTTAAAGTCTTTCTTGTAAGATTTAAAAATACGGATCGGAAC
>CAZIAU010000794.1:466-1762 GCA_964536755.1 uncultured Bacteroides sp.
GCAAGAAACCGGGTTGTTCAGGATCGGGAATACTTATATATACCTCTTCAGTGTCAGTATTCTGTGAGTATAGAGTATCTCCATCGAAAAAAACAATATACTCATCCACTTCGATCTTATACTTAAATCCCTTCATCCATATGGTGCCTTCCCCTTCGGCAAAGGTTTTCCTCATAATATCTTCCCGTTTGTAGTCCATATGGATCAGGTAACCCTCGTCCATCAGGAACTGTCCTGAAACGGCATAAAGGTATGGCTCAGCATTGATGTCCTGCTGGGCAGAACTGATCGATATACAGAATAACAGCAAGGTTGTGAGAAATATAATTCTTGATTGAATCATGGTACGGTTCTCCTTTCAGGAAAGGTTATTCAAAATCTGTTCCAAACTGAATTCATCCTGTACAAGAACCTGCCTGGCTTTACTGCCTTCAAAAGGTCCCAGTATTCCTGCAGCTTCCAGTTGATCTACAATACGTCCGGCCCTGTTATACCCCAATGAGAGCTTCCTCTGGATCAGCGATGTGGATCCCTGTTGATGTTGTACCACCAGTCTGGCAGCCTCTTCAAATTTATCATCCCGCCTGTCAAGATCCACATCCGGAGTTTCTCCGCCCTCTCCTTCAACCGGATTTAGCATAAAAGCGGAAGGATAACCCTTCTGTTCCCCAATATATTCGGTTACGGCTTCAATTTCCGGGCTGTCCACAAAAGCACATTGTATTCTGATTGGTTCACTTCCGCTAAGGAAAAGCATGTCGCCACGACCGACCAGCTGGTCAGCCCCCGAACCGTCAAGTATTGTTCTCGAGTCGATCATGGAGGTTACCCGAAAAGCGATACGTGCAGGAAAATTGGCTTTGATAACCCCGGTAATTATATTTGTCGTAGGACGTTGTGTGGCAATAACAAGGTGGATACCAATTGCTCTGGCCAGTTGCGCAAGTCTGGAGATGGGATGCTCGATTTCTCTTCCTGCTGTCATTATCAGGTCCGCAAATTCATCGATAATCACCACAATAAACGGCATGTAATGGTGACCCTTATTGGGATTGAGTTTTCGGTTAATGAACTTGTCGTTATATTCCTTGATATTCCGGACCTGTGCTTTTTTGAGAAGATTGTAACGGTCATCCATCTCTGCACAGAGGCTGTTCAGGGTATGTATTACCTGCTGAGTATCGGTGATGATAGCTTCTTCAGATTCGGGAAGTTTAGCAAGGTAGTGTCTTTCAATCTTACTGTAAAGTGAGAGCTCGACCTTTTTTGGATCGACCATTACAAACTTGAGCTGAG
>CAZIAU010000795.1:0-1233 GCA_964536755.1 uncultured Bacteroides sp.
ATGAATATGAACATCCGGCCGTTAGGGTCATTTGTGGATCTGCCCGGCCAGGGTATTCCGAGGACCACCCAGCCGGGTTCATCACATGCCCTCCTATAACCAGCCGATCATTGATCCTGGCCTGAATACCTAATCCACAGCTGATCCCGGGATGATAGATGAAGCCATCCTGAATAGTTGAAAACCAGAAATGAATGCCGACACCGGCTGTAATAACCGGGTTTAATTTCATTCCGTAGGATACCCAGCCCGAGGTGTTGTACAGCCCTTTTATTCCGAAACAGGCAAACGTGGTGCCAAAGGCGCCATTGCCTGCCGGTAACTGAACTGATAATGATGATATTCCCAGATTGGTTGCAACAAATGGCCTGGTATGTTGAATGGAGAGAGAACGGGAGTTGACCCAACCGAGTCCTGCCTGGTTTGATAGAGCATTGGAAAATCCTGAACTGGAAACAAAGGCTCCACCACAGGCGACGACCTTGGTTTCCTGACTGTTCATCTGCCCGGAAACCGGGCAAACTGACAAAAAAAAGACCGGGATCATTAATCCCGGTCCAAACGTTATCCACTGATGTGGGAAGTTCATCACATTGTTAATTAGTTTTAAAGTTGAACTTCACATTCCTGAGTTCTTCGTTGGCTTTAACGATTTTGGTGGCCAGGTTTTCTTTAAATATTTCCATTCTTCTCATGATTTCCGGATCTGCGATGCCCAATATTTGTACAGCCAGAATAGCGGCGTTTCTGGCTCCGTCCAAACCCACGGTGGCTACCGGAATTCCAGGAGGCATCTGCAGGATACTCAGTATTGAATCCCATCCGTCGATGGAGATAGAGGCCTTTATTGGAACACCTATCACCGGTAGTGGAGTGAGGGCTGCAACCACACCGGGAAGGTGTGCCGCTCCACCTGCCCCTGCTATAATTACCCTTATACCTCTTCCTGCTGCATTTTTTGCGAAATCCATCGTTTGCTGCGGCGTTCGGTGAGCCGACAGTGCATTTATTTCGAAAGGGATCTCAAATTCATCAAAAAGTCTGGCAGCCTGTTCCATAATGGGAAGATCTGATGTACTTCCCATAATTATACTGACTTTTGGTTCCATATGGTTTATTGCTTTTTGGCATGAATATCAGCTATCGAAATTACAAATATTTTCATTCTTCTGTTTCATTGACTATTTTAAGGAAAAATATGACGGATGGAAAAAAATATAATTAAGGTCAATG
>CAZIAU010000795.1:1243-1753 GCA_964536755.1 uncultured Bacteroides sp.
GGTCAATCACAGGCAGTTCAAATTATTTATTTCTGAATCGCAGATCCAGGCGGAGGTAGCCAGGATAGCAAAAGAGATGAACAGGGACCTGGCAGATAAGGATCCCATATTCCTGGGCATCCTCAATGGAGCATTTATGTTTGCCGGTGATCTTTATAAACAGCTCGCTTTTCCCTGCCAGATAACTTTTCTAAAACTCGCTTCTTACAGCGGGACACAACCGACTGGTTCTGTTAAGCAACTTATAGGGATAAACCGTGATCTGAAAGATCGCGTCGTTGTCGTTCTTGAAGATATTGTTGATACAGGTGTAACACTGGAAACTATTATCAGACAGCTCTCGGGGTATTTACCTGCTGAGATCAAAGTGGCCACATTCCTTCATAAACCAGGTGCTACAATCACCGAAGTGAAGCTTGATTATGTGGGGATGGAGATCCCCAATGACTTTATACTGGGTTACGGACTGGATTATGATGGCTACGGTAGAAATTTCAAGGAAATATACCA
>CAZIAU010000796.1:0-1752 GCA_964536755.1 uncultured Bacteroides sp.
AATTAGCATAAATGCTGTAAAAATGAGTCCGGTTTTGTATTTTCAACTTATGGAACACCTGACTATAGAAAGAACCGGTTACCTGCTGCGGTCATGGGTTCCGGAAGATGCCGTGTCGCTTGTGAAACACGCAAACAATCCAAATGTGGCAAATAACCTCAGAGATGGATTTCCATATCCTTATACCCTGAGGGATGCAAAGCAGTGGCTGGAATCGGTTAATGAAAACAGGGATAATATTATCATGGCCCTGGAGATAAATGGTGAAGCAGCCGGAGGCATAGGTCTTCATGGCCAGAAGGATGTGTACAGATTTAATGTAGAAATAGGTTACTGGCTTTCAGAAAGATACTGGGGGAAGGGGATTATGACTGACGCAGTATCCGCCACGGTGGAACATGCTTTTACCCGGACGAGTTGGTTAAGGATCTTTGCCAACATATATGAACACAATTATTCTTCCATGCGTGTACTTGAGAAGTGTGGATTCAGAAAGGAGGCCATTCATAAAAAAGCAGTCATAAAAAATAATAAGTTACTGGATGAACATCTCTACGCTTTATTGAAGGAAAACTGGACTTCAATGAATAAATAGCAACAGGATGCCCTTCTTCGGGTCTGTTTACGTATATTTTTCAGGGTTGGGTGTTTCATCAATCTCCTCTTCATCTTCATCATCCAGGAAGAAATGTTCCGGTTTCGGTCCCTCGTCACGGTAGAAAAGTGCCAGTAAAACACCGGTTATCATACCTGTTATATGTGCTTCAAAGGAGACCTCAAAATCAAATGGCAGGAGTCCCCATACCAGACTGCCGTACCAGAAGACCACCAGCAATGATATGGCCATCAGGCTCCTTACCCTCCTAATAATCCCGCTTGTGAAAAGGAATGCGGCCAGACCGTAAATCATACCTGATGCCCCGATATGATAAGCCGGTCTCCCGATACACCAGAGCAGGATACCTGCAATGATGTATATCAGGAACCATATCTTATAGGCAATGTCGCGATAGAAATAAAACAGGGCAACTCCCAGCAGTAGCACCGGCATGGAATTGTCCACAAGGTGCTTCCAGTCACCGTGGATTAGAGGGGAAAATAGTATCCCTTTCAATCCACTCAGTTTTCTGGGATAAATTCCTCCTTCCACCAGTGACAGGTCCATGGATATTTCGAAAAACTTCACGGCCCACATCAGCAGCAGAAAGAAAAGAGGGAATACCAGGCTGTATATAAACCGTTTTTTTTCTTCCGACATAAAACAAAGTTATCTTTTTTACAATGATTGTTTTTTCCCAAGCCTGTTTATTGTTTTCATAAAAAACAGTAGGTTTATCATATAAAACCCGTAATCATGACAGAAATTCTTCTCGGGGTAGTTATACTGATATCCATAATTACATTGTTGTTGGTTCTGTTCAGGCAGCCTGACAGCGGAACTGATCCTTTTTCTCAATCCCTGGGAGCATCAATGAACCGGCTGGAATTGTTATTTGAGCAGCTTGGTAAAACTCTGAAGGATGATTTTCAGAGAAGCAGGAAGGAGGGAAATGAAAATTCGGCCCGGAACAGAATGGAACTGGCAAAGAGTCTTGAGTCATTCCAGGGAAGACTGGAAAAGATGAGAGAGACCATAGAGATAAAACTTAAGGAGATTCAGCTGGACAATAATAAAAAGCTGGAGGAGATGCGAAACACGGTGGACGAGAAACTCCAGGAAACACTCAACAAGCGGATAAGTGATTCATTTAA
>CAZIAU010000797.1:0-1749 GCA_964536755.1 uncultured Bacteroides sp.
GCGTTGATATCCAGGGACTCACACAAATCATCACCCAAAAAAACTTATATGGCAAAATCAGGCTTTACCACCCTTAAAACCTATAAAAGATCCGGCATCAGGCGTATAAAAATTACAAATGGTATGGATGTCGATCAGGCATTGAAGGTCTATAAGAATGACCCTGATGTTGAATTTGCTGAGCCTAATTATATATACCACGCTGCCACCATCCCCAATGATACACAATTCAGTAAGCAGTGGGCTTTGGAAAACACAGGGCAGGTTGTAAACAACCGGGCCGGTATGGTGAATGCCGATATAGATGCAACCGAGGCATGGGATGTAACCACAGGAAGTACGGATGTTATTGTAGCGGTTATTGACTCGGGTGTTGATTATAATCACCCTGATCTGGCAGCAAATATGTGGGTAAATCAGGGTGAAATTCCCGGAAACGGCGTTGATGACGATGGAAACGGAAAAGTCGATGATGTCCATGGCTGGGATTTTGTGGATAATGATAACGATCCGATGGATTACAGTGACCATGGGACCCACGTGGCCGGTATTATTGCTGCAGTTGGAAACAACAGCAGGGGCGTAAGCGGTGTCGCCTGGAAAGCAAAGATCATGGCTGTGAGAGGGCTCGATACCGAGGGTTATGGCTATGCGAGTGATCTTGTGGAGGCAATCGAATATGCCAGTGAAAATGGCGCAGATGTAATAAATCTAAGCTGGGGAAACGGTGAATACAGCCAGGCAATAAAAGATGCGATAGATGCCTCTCCTGCTGTAGTTGTTTGTGCAGCCGGTAATGATGGTCAGAATAATGATTACTCTCCTGAATACCCTTCGAGCTATAATTCATCCAATATTATATCCGTCGCTGCTACCGATCAGTATGATAACCTGGCGTCTTTCTCCAATTATGGATCCACCTCGGTAGACATTGGAGCACCTGGAACCAACATCTTCAGCACTGTACCCGCCAAAGTTACGATATGGTCAGATAATTTTGATGACGGTAATATGAACGGCTGGACAACCGGCGGGACTAACAATACATGGGGGATTACATCCTCAAATTATTTAACCCCATCCTATTCTCTCGCTGTAAGCAGGAACGGATATTATAAAGACAATACAGACTCATGGGTAGAAAGCCCGGCCTTTAATCTCTCATCCGGTAAAGGTGCAAGGCTTGATTTTGAAATAAACGGGGTATCTGAATCGGATTATGATATTTTGCATGTTCAGGCCTCTTCAGACGGTGTATCCTGGGTTGATTGTGAGTCAATAGACGGGACTTCAATGGGAAACTGGATTAGCTATACTGTAGACTTAAAGAATTTTGAAGGTTCAAGTTCAGTATATATACGTTTTAGATTTGTAAGTGATGGATCCCATAATTATGAAGGCTTCTACATTGACAATGTTACTGTATCGGCTTCTTCGACAACCTTTTCAGGCTCGGAATACCAGTTTATGAATGGAACATCCATGGCGGCGCCATTTGTATCAGGTGCTGCAGCACTTATAAAGGCAATGTCTCCAGGACTTACACCTGATGAAATCAAATCAATAATCCAGGATAATGCAGATAGTAAGGTTTCACTTGCAGGCCAGGTCTCAAGCGGAGGAAGGTTAAATCTGTTTAATGCCTTACAGGGCCTGGTTCCATGTGAAAATGAAATATCTTTTACCCTGCCGGAATCTGTGAAAGAAGGTGACGGCACACTTATCGGCGCTGGCACTGTCAGTATTGAA
>CAZIAU010000798.1:0-1749 GCA_964536755.1 uncultured Bacteroides sp.
CCCCTTGAAATAAGCTATTCGGAAATGATAGGTGATCTTCCTACCGGCTTACTGAATCCGGAGCTGCTTGAACAGGCTGCCGATTCTCAACATTCCGGGACAATTATCAACGGAATAAGCAGAATAGGTTACATGTCAGGAGGACGTTCTGCGGGGTGGAAGGATGAGGATTTTGCAGACATACTTACCAGTAAAGCCGACTCTTTCATATCAAGCAACAGGGATCATCCCTTCTTCCTCTACTTTTCCTACCACGACATTCATGTCCCGCGAAAGGTAAATCCCCGGTTCAGGGGCGCCAGTGATATGGGACCCCGTGGAGATGCCATTGCTCAGATGGACTGGTGCACCGGCCAGATTATTGAGTCCCTCCGAAGAAATAAGATCCTGGAAAATACAATGATCATTTTCAC
The DNA here is from genome assembly GCA_964536755.1 of uncultured Bacteroides sp. Lineage (GTDB taxonomy): Bacteria > Bacteroidota > Bacteroidia > Bacteroidales. The sequence continues at coordinate 414 of CAZIAU010000798.1, forward strand.
ATCCGATAACGGTCCGGTCCTGAAAGACGGTTATATGGACGGGGCCGTGGAGATGGCAGGGGACCATAATCCATCAGGACCTTTCAGGGGTGGGAAATACAGTAATTTTGAGGCAGGTACCCGCATTCCCACCATTGTTTGCTGGCCGGGAACAATTGATCCCGGGATCAGTGATGCCCTTATGGGCCAGGTGGATATATACGCATCACTGGCCCAACTGGTGGGACACGAACTTGTGGACGGGGAGGCCCCGGACAGCCATGCATTGCTGGATGCATGGATGGGAAAAAGTGCCCTGGGCAGGGACCTTCTGGTGGAAGAGGCATCTTCACTCTCTCTGAGGCAAGGCAAATGGAAATATATTTCCCCGTCAAAAAGAGGGGGACCCGCAAAGCTTGCATACGAGAATATTGAAACAGGCCTCTCTGCGAAACCGCAGCTATACGACCTGTCTGAAGATCCGGGGGAACAGAATAACCTGGCAGCGGAATTCCCTCAGAAAACGCAGGAACTATCCGCAATTCTGCTGGAGATCATTAATAAAGGAAGCAGCAGATAATCCATGGAAGAATATACCCTGGATCCGGCCAGGATATCCCTGGAAGAGTTTTACAGGCTCACACGGAACAAAGAGCTTCTTCCTGGCAAGGTTCTTCTCTATGAACTCATGGGAGAGCGTTTCTCTCAACTCTCGGATGCTGGTATAGTAGACATGGCAAGCCTGATAAAATCCATGCGGTCAAAAGAGGCCGTTTCAACCCTGTCGGCCATAACCCGTATCCCGGTCAACTACCTTTTAATGTTGAAGAGAGAAGCCGGAAGCTACCTGGCCAGGCCATTCCCACTCTCTCATATACCGGGAATACCCTTTGAATATACAGAGGTCCTGAAAACAATTGATATCAGGCATACCCGGGATTTCTTTGAACGGGTACAGACGGGGGATGACCGGATAAAAGTATCCGCCAGGACCGGGATCCCCCTGGAAAGGTTGAAAGAGATCTTCATACTTACGGATCTTTCACGTATTACAGGTGCAGGGGCTGTTTTTACCAGGGTTATATACGAAACGGGTATTACTTCTGTATGTGAGTTTGCCAGCAGTGAAGCGGAATCACAGTACCAGGCCTGTTTGAAAGTAGTTGAAAAACATGGGTATAATGCCGGGCATTTCTCTTCAAAGGATATACAATATTGTATCGATTATGCAAAAGTTATCTGCAGAATAAAATCTAAAAACGGGAAATAATGAAAAAGGTTGTTCTCTTATCTTTCATTCTGATTATGGTGATCCTGTCACAGGGGCTGGCACAGAGGGATTTCTCTGATTCTGAAA
>CAZIAU010000799.1:0-1745 GCA_964536755.1 uncultured Bacteroides sp.
TTCTAATTTCCTGTAATATTTTTTACCAATGAATCACTCGTGTCGGGGGTATTTGTTTTAACCACGGACTACTCTGATACCTCCCACCGGTAAAAAATGATACCACCAGTATCCTCGCATTTTTTCATGTTCGAAATATACCCTAATTTTTTAGGAGAATGATGATCCGGTACATGTATCGGTGATTATTGGTCGGGCATTGAAAATTCAAAATACTAGCCCTAAAATTTACCTGTATCCACATCAAAAAGAACAATCACCAATGATTGTAAATACAGACGCGTTACGTCTGCAGGCCATACGTAGCATGGCTTACACGGGTTTTGGATATAAGTTTTAATAAGTGGCAATCACCAGCGAAAAACGTTACCACCAACTTTTTTCTGAATAAATCGATCATCTTTCGGGCTTTAAAAGTTAGAAAGGATGCCCCGAACTTTTACATGTTTTCACTGTGGGAGAGTTGTGTCACAAAATCCCCGGATTAAAAAGAAGCAGCGGTTTTGTTCACAAAAGGAATGCCAACAATACAGGATGCGCACTTGGAAAAAATCGAAATACAAAGAGAGTAAGAATTACAGAAGAAAGACCAGGGAGCATCAGAAGCAATGGCGGAAGAGTTATCCTGCCGATCAATATCAAAGTGAATATCGGGAGACTCATCCTGAATATGTGAACAGGAACAGAGAACAACAGGGACAGCGAAATAAAAGCAGAAAGACGGCTCCTGCATCACTGATTGTAAAGACGGACGCGTTGCTTCTACAACCCAGAGAGGATGGGGCATATATGTTATCAAGAATCAAAAAAAAATTGATTGTAAATAGGAACGCGTTATCTCTGCAGCCCAGTGTTGATGGTGCATACCTGCTGTTTAAGGTGAAAGAAAAAAAGATTGTAAATAGGAACGCGTTAATGACTGGGGGGCAGGACTGATAAAGCTTAGCAGTGATTTTCTGCATAAATCGGATTTGATTGTAAATAGGAACTCGATTGCAGAGAGAAATCCAGCCATCTACATTTACTGGCACAAAAATCTATGCCGGTGAAACCAGTAATCGAAGAGATCCCCCCATCCGAATTTGACCTGTCGCTCTCCAGGATGCGTGTGATGAACCTTGCACGAATTGAGCAAATCGAGCGATCCATGCAGCTGCATGGCCAGCTGCAGCCTGTTGTTGCCAGGGTCTGTGAGCAAGGTTACCAAATCATTGATGGCCTAAAAAGAGTGTATATAGCTAATGATCTTTTTATGAAGACCTTGCAGTGCCTGGTATTGGATGTTGACGAGGCTCAGGCCAGGGTTCTAATGTTGAGTTATAACCGTACGCCCCAGACCATGGAGTCCTGGGAGGAGGCCCTGGTGTTGAAGGATCTTGTGGAGCGGTATGATGTGAGTCAGCGGGAACTATCTAAAATGACCGGTTATAGCCGTTCGTGGGTATCTCGCCGCCTGGGTCTGGTGAGCAAGATCGATGAGGAGGTTGCATCACAGATTAGAATGGGGGTATTATCCGGCAGCCATGCTCGCGCCTTGATGCGGTTGCCGCGCGGCAACCAGGCGGAGGTTGCCCGGGCGATCCATTCCTGGAGGTTTACCAGCCGCCAGAGTGACTCTCTGGTTGACGCCTATCTGGAGGCGGAAGATGAGGCTCATCAGCGCAGGATCCTTGCCAATCCGGAAAGGGTAATATTTAAGCCCGGTTCTGAGCATGAACTCGACTTCTGTGATGCAAGACTGTCAC
>CAZIAU010000800.1:0-1733 GCA_964536755.1 uncultured Bacteroides sp.
GGCCATAATGGCCACAGTGAGAAAGTTCTCAGCCGGTGGCATGGGGCAGGTGGCACCTGTTTTCCGAAAAAGACACCCATTTTAGAATGCAGCCTCTATTGCATCTAAGATTCCCTGCTGCAATTCGTTGTTTTTTAACCTGACCTTATGGATCCTATTCCCTGGTAGCCTAACCATTATCTCCTGCATTCTGTTTATCTGCTTAACAGCCTTCTTCATTGAGATGGATGTTCTCATGGATAGAACTCTTTCTAAATCTTTGTACAGGACATATGACACGAAGGAGATGCAAATATGAGCCTCTATTCTTTCTTTTAATCTGTGGTATATTGGTCTGATTTTCAGGTCAGTCTTGCTTATTCTGAACGCTTTCTCGATTTTCCAGAGGTTATTGTAACTTTCAATAACTTGCTTTGAACGTAACGAAGTATTAGTGACATATCCCTTCAGTCCGTCCCAGTATTGGTCATTATTAAACTTCGTGTAATCAATTTCAATACTTACATCTCCGGTAAGCTTTAAGTATTTATTATATCCCCGGTTATTAATATTGGCTTTGGTTAGTTTCCCTCGTTTCAGACTCTTTTCCAATCGAGTCAAGCCCCTTTCACGATTATGAAGATCTTTTGCAGCCCGGGTCTCTGAGTAGGATACGACCAAATGCTGATGCTTGCCCTTTTTCAGTCTTATTATATGCCCATCCTGCCATTGCTCAGCTAATATTCTCTCCTTGATCTTGTGTGACTCATTCTTTAGCCTGGCACCAAGAATATACCCGTATCCATTTGCCTGAAGAGCAGAGATATTATCCTTGCTTAATAATCCTGCATCAGCCACAACAATAGGCTTCTCAAAATCAAAGCGCTTTTCAAATTTCTCCAATACAGGAATCAGGGTGTGTCCTTCATAGATCCCACCCTCAAAAATGTCGTATCCTATTGGATAACCATTCTTTCCAACCAGTAAGCCAAGAAAGATTTGTGGATGCTGATGTTTTCCATCCTTTGAAAAGCCCGTTTGACGTAGTTCATCCGGTTGACTGCTCTCAAAATATATGGTGGTCATATCATAAAATACGACCCCAATACGTCCATCCAGAAGCCTCCGGGTATGGGCAAAACCAATGTCCTCTACCTGATGCTTATACTTCGAGTTTAGTTTGTCCAGAAAATAATAGATATTGTCTGCTGAGATCTCTTCCCTGTTATTTTCCCGCAAGTACTCAGCTAACTGCAACTTACTCCCAGGATGCGTGATCCTGGATATTACCAAGTCCCTGAATAACTGATCAGATATCTGGTTAAAACCAATATGATCGAAGATCCTTCCAAATACCAATTCAGGCCCAACAACCCTGACATCATCGTTACCAACCTCATCAACTCTTGGAAGACTAACAGTATCATCAAATAGGGTGATCTGGTTAAATAGTCGTGGAATGGCCTCCTGTGCTTGTTTGTATAGGCGATCAATCTCTTCTTCATCGCCTGAGGTACCCAAGGTCTTTATCACAACATATTTCCCATGCTGCTTCTGGATTATCTGGATGCTGATGTTGCCGCTACGATTCTTCTTTTTTCGGATAAACATCCTTAAATATACGGCGAGGCACCCAATTTAGCTAATTCCTAACTTGTTTACTCCTGATAACCAGTTTGTTGAAAAATCAGCGGAAAAAAGTTCGGAAAACAGGAGACAGATGACTTATTTCAGGGGAATGGAGAGGAGGGGAG
>CAZIAU010000801.1:0-1731 GCA_964536755.1 uncultured Bacteroides sp.
TACATGGAGTGCAATCCCACTCCCCCTGCTGCTGTAAAATAGGGATGCGACGCATCTTTACGGGCCAGTACAGAATCCTGATCGGGATCCACCCCATAATGCACGTATGAATTATAGCTTGTACCCACCTGGTACTCGAAAACGGAATTTTTTAAAAACCGGTTTCCGTAAAATTCCCCCAGGTTCTCGTTGAATCCGGCATCCACCTTTTCATTATTGTCAAGTTTAACCTTCCCATTCATGGAGTGATGCTTTAGGTTCACTCCAAATGTTCCGTTCCGGGATCTGAGCTGATTGATATTCAGTTCTGCCAGCGGGGTAAGATAATTGCCCATTCCCATGGTAAGCTGGCTTTTGTAGAGTTTCTTTAAAGGCATATTAACCATCCTGGCAGCCCTGATGGGTTCCAGCCGGAATTCACTGTCATATCTTTTCTGTAACAGATGGTATGTGAACTGAGGCATTTCGTAGTCAATGCCCTCATCCAGGCTTGGAAGTAATTGAATCTTCTCGGCACCCGAAAGTGTCGGGCTATATGGTTTCACCACCCTGACCTCCTCCTGTTGGGCAACCAGCTGGATAGAAATAAATAAGATGGTGGTAAAGAATAAAATGAACCTTATGGACCTGCGTTTATACCTCATTTCTCTATTTTTCGTTTGATTCATTATTGTACCGATTCAGTTTCCGGTGCAATATCGCTCTCTGCCTGCTCCGTCAGTGCAGTCTTTCGCTGTTTCGCGTTGGCAATGATCCCGTCATCGGGGATATTGTAATAATCAATCAGGCTTTGCAGAGTGTTTATGGCTGAAAACTCATCCTTTTTAGCAATATAAATATCAGAGAGTGCGAGGAAAGCCATACCCATCCAGTACTGGTGAGGGGTGTTCATCTCAATAAATGAATAAACCTCCTCTTCTGCTTCATCATATTCACCACGATCATAAAGGATCTCTATAATCCTGTACTTGGATTCAGCACCCTCAATACTGTTTACTTCATGGGCAACATTCTTAAAATAATCATAGGCAAAATCAACTTCATTCAGTTCCAGAAAGGATTTTGCCATTTTGAAATTAGCCTCCCGGATTATCTCTTCCTGCAACTTGTCCAGCTGGAGGACCTGCCTTGAGGCCTCAATGGCATTGGTGTACTCACCAAGTTTATAATAGCACCTCATAAGTCCGATCCTTGCATCGGAGATGTTTTGTTTTTGTTCTGCTATATCAATCATAGCCAGGTAGTTGTCGATAGCCCTGTGGTAATTCTTCTCTCTGAAATTAATCTTGGATGCTGCTTCGAGGGCAGGTTCGGTAAACATGTTCCTGGGCTGACCTATAATATAATCCAGGGATACCAGGGCTTCCTCGTTCTGCTGAAGCTTGAGCTGGCAATCGGCCTTGTAATAATGGGCATTCAAAAGGAACCTGCCTTTCGGAAATGCGTCCAGGTAATCCTTAAATGCACGGACCGTTTCATTACAATCTCCACGGGTATATACAATCTCAGCTGCTGCATAGGAAAGAGAATCCTGCTCTCTCCTCGTGATATCCTGTCCAAGGCCTGATACAAAAGCGAGGTATCCGTCCACATTATCATTTCTGACGTAGATATTCTTAATACTCGTCAGTGCATTGTCTGCCTCGGATGTTCCGGGATAGTTCGTGGCAACCTGCTCGTAATAAACCAGGGCCCTGTTGTAATCCCCAGTATTGAAGTGGATCAGGCCTA
>CAZIAU010000802.1:0-1730 GCA_964536755.1 uncultured Bacteroides sp.
TGGCTGTGCTTTTCTGGTCCACGTCTCCTACGGCTTTTAAGATTGGATTGAAATTTCAGGACTCTTATCAGTTGCTGACGGGCGCATCCCTCACTTCGGTAGTGTTACTTGGGCTTATCATCACAGCTCAGGGCAAATTCAGGCATTTAAGAAATCTGGGCTGGAGGGACATCGGATTCTCAGCCTTAATGGGGATTCTGGTCCCGGTGGCTTACTACCTGATACTGTTTAAAGCCTATACTTTACTACCTGCACAGGTTGCCCAGCCTCTGAATATGGTATGGCCCATTGTACTGGTGATTATTTCCATACCCCTTATGGGCCAAAAAATAAACCGGCTGAGCATACTGGCAATGATAATCAGTTTTTCAGGTGTGGTGGTAGTTGCATTTCAGGGTGGAACGGGTGGTAAAAGTCCCGGTAACAGGCTCGGGGTTATCCTGGCTCTTTCCACTTCTGTGATATGGGCCTTCTATTTCATTCAGAATGCCAGAAACAACACCGATCCGGTAGTCAGGTTATTCCTGAATTTTCTGTTTGCCTCTCTGTATCTCCTGGCCGGAGGGATCCTGAAGGACCATACGCTGCCATTAACAGCCGGAGGATGGTACAGTGCCATATATGTGGGAGTTTTCGAAATGGGAATTACATTTGTAATGTGGCTGATGGCCCTGCAGTATGCACCGGCCACAGACAGGATAAGTAACCTTGTTTACATGGCTCCATTCCTCAACCTGTTCATTGTTCACATGGTTTTGAATGAAAAAATCTATATGACCACCATATCAGGCATCATCCTTCTGGTTTCAGGTATTTTGATCCAAAATTTGCTCATCAGGCATGAAAAAAGCAATTGACAGAATCGTGCTGGGAATTGATCCCGGGACCAGCATAATGGGATTCGGGATAATTCAGGGTACCGGCAATAATCCGCATTTTAAGGACATGGGAGTTATCAACCTGAAAAAGAGTGGCAGCCACTATATGAAACTCCGTAAGATCTACGAAGGAACCATAATGCTGCTTGATAAATACCTGCCCGACGAAGTTGCTGTTGAAGCTCCTTTCTACGGTAAAAATGTGCAATCTATGCTTAAACTGGGAAGGGCACAGGGAGTTGCTATTGCGGCAATAATATCAAGAGATATCCCGGTTTTTGAATATGCACCCCGGAAAATTAAACTGGCCATTACAGGAGCGGGAGATGCTTCCAAGGAACAGGTGGCCGCTATGCTGGCCCGAATGTTCAATCTAAGGGATATTCCAAAAAACCTGGATGCAACCGACGGTCTTGCCGCGGCAGTATGCCATTATTACCGGAAGGATCTTGAATTGTCCGGTCCGGCTGCAAAAAACTGGGAAGAATACATCAGGAAGAATCCGGGAAAAGTTAAATAATCAGATCATTCAATCGCTGCAGCAATGACCTTTGCAGTAGCTTCGAACTCTTCATGACTAAATGAGAGCTTCGGCCTGCTGAATTCAATATCATGCAGCCCGTTGATAGGAACAAGATGGATATGGGCATGTGGAACCTCCAATCCCAGGACGGCCACACCAACCCGTTTACAATCCATTGTTTTATCTATGGCCCGTGCTACCTTTTTGGCAAATACAATCATACCTGCCAGCAGGTCATCATCCAGGTCAAACAGGTAATCTGTTTCAATTTTCGGAATAACCAGCGTGTGCCCTTTTGCCAGCGGGTTAATATCCAGGAATGCATAATA
>CAZIAU010000803.1:0-1729 GCA_964536755.1 uncultured Bacteroides sp.
AGGAGCGCATAACAAAAATGGTGGCACCCGGACTGGCAGGCCGACTGTGGATGGGAACCTTTCATTCTCTGTTTGCCAGGATCCTGAGGCGCGAAGCGGAAATCCTCGGATTTCCATCAAATTTTACTATTTACGATACCCTCGATTCCCGCAGTCTCATCAAAACCATTATCAGGGAACTTAACCTGGACGAAAAGATCTATAAACCTGCCGAGGTATTCGGAAGGATCTCATCTGCCAAGAACAACCTGGTCACGCCCGATGTGTATATGGGCAGCGGGGAGTACCAGGTACGTGACCAGGTGAGCCGGCGCCCCAGGCTCGGAGAGGTATATGACAGGTATGTGAAAAGGTGTAAACATTTCGGGGCCATGGATTTTGATGATCTCCTGCTGCAGACCAACTTGCTTTTCAGGGATCATCCCGAGGTACTGGACCGCTACCGGGAGGCTTTTGATTATGTGCTGGTGGATGAGTACCAGGACACCAACTATTCCCAGTACCTTATCATAAAAAAATTGTCGGAGGTCCACCGGAACATCTGTGTGGTAGGGGACGATGCCCAGAGCATCTATTCTTTCAGGGGGGCGCGGATTGAGAATATCCTCAATTTCAAGAATGATTATTCCGATTATACCCTCTTCAAGCTTGAACAGAATTATCGCTCGACCCAGACTATTGTGAAAGCGGCCAACAGTGTGATTAAAAAGAACAGGGATCAGATCTCAAAGGAAGTGTTCTCGAGAAAGGAGGAGGGGGATCCCATTCGCGTCATGAAAGCGGCGGATGACCGGGAAGAGGGTTTCAATGTAGCCTCCCATATATCCGATCTCCGGTTCAGGGAACAACTCGAATACAGCGATCTGGCCATTCTTTACCGTACCAATGCACAATCCAGGATATTTGAGGAGAGTCTTCGCAGGATGGGCATTCCATACAAGGTCTTCGGATCACTCTCTTTTTACCAGCGCAAAGAGATCAAAGATCTGCTGGCCTATTTTCGCATTACCGTAAACCCGAGGGACGATGAATCCCTCAAGCGTGTGATCAACTATCCCTTGCGGGGGATTGGGAGTACGACAGTTGATAAACTGAATGCCTATGCAGAAAAGCTGGATACTCCTATCTGGGATATCCTGTTACATCTTGACCAGGTGAATCTGGGGTTTAATAAAGGAACCCTTTCCAGATTGAAGGGATTTGCTGCAATGGTGAAAAGCTTTCAGAAACGTTTGAACGAAATGGAAGCCTTTGACCTGGCCTATTCAATAGCCGGCGAGGCAGGGATACTTAACGACCTTAAATCGGATCAGACACCTGAGAATGTGAGCAGGTATGAAAATATCGAGGAGTTGCTGAACGGGATGAAGGATTTTACCGACAATACAGAGGAGAATGTTGACCGCACCCTTACCAATTACCTTCAGGAAGTCACATTGATGACCGACGCTGATAATGAAAAAGAGGAGGACCGGAACAAGGTGAGCATAATGACCATACACTCTGCCAAAGGGCTTGAATTCGAGCACCTGGTCATTGCCGGGGTGGAAGAAGAACTTTTTCCTTCACAGATGAGTACCGATAATCCGAAGGAGCTGGAGGAGGAGCGCAGGTTATTTTATGTGGCACTTACCAGGGCAAAAAAAACCGTGGTTATCTCTTATTCTGCCCTCAGGTATAAATGGGGTATCCAGAACTCCTGTTCACCCAGCCGTTTTATCAGGGAGAT
>CAZIAU010000804.1:0-1725 GCA_964536755.1 uncultured Bacteroides sp.
GGTAGCAAGGGTAGGCGGTTGTAGCGGTGCGATATAAGTAGCTTGCCCTTTTTTTATTTATATATTTGTAGACAGGTAATCATTGTGAGCTAAATTATCTTATGGACACTCATCAAAACCACTGGAAAAATGAATAATCAGCAAAAACCAAAAGTTCTCCTACCGGCACTGATCTTCGGAGCAGTCCTGGGACTGGCTCTTGTAGCTCTAAGTCTTGTCTTCTATTTTCTGGATCTTTCATTTAAGAGCTGGACGGGTATAGTATCATTTGTGATATTTATAGGGATTCTGGTCTATACTCTCATGGCTTATAAAAAAGAGCAGGGGAAGGGATATGCCACTTATGGAAGACTGGTCCTGATGAGCTTTCTGATCACACTGGTTTCACTTATTATTACCGTACCTTATAATCTTGGTTTGTTCACCTTTGATACAGAGTTCTTTGAACAGACAAAATATGAGGGAGAGAACAAGATTAACCAGCAGCTGGATAAGCAGCTGGCTAAATATGAGGATAACCCAAACTTTGGTACCATTGAATCCAAAATAGAAAAAAAGAGGGAACAACAGATTGATAAACTGGAGGATGCCACCCCTTTTAATCTGGCCCGGCGGGGTTTTGGATTCTTTATTTTTTTAGGTGTGGTCATAGGCCTGATTGCATCTGCATTCATCAGGAAGAATCCTGATCCACTGGCAAATAGAGAAGGTTAACTCCTGAATTAGAAGATGGATCTTTCAATTGTTATCCCCCTGTTCAATGAAGTGGAGTCACTTCCGGAGTTGTGTGACTGGATCAGCCGTGTAATCAGACCACACAAGCTTTCCTATGAAATGATCCTGGTGGATGATGGAAGCAATGACGGATCCTGGGAGCAGATAGAGTTTTTAAAGACGCCGTTCCCCGAGATCAGGGGAATCAAGTTTCGCCGGAATTACGGCAAATCCGCTGCACTTTACACAGGTTTCAGAATGGCAGACGGAGAGGTGATTTTCACTATGGATGCTGATCTGCAGGATAGTCCGGAGGAGATACCGGAAATGCGAAGGATGATAATTGAACAAGGGTATGATGTGGTGAGCGGATGGAAGAAAAAAAGATACGATCCTTTCTTTTCAAAGAGGGTTCCCACCAAACTTTTCAACTGGGCTGCACGAAAAGTGAGCGGAATCAGATTACATGATTTCAACTGCGGTCTAAAGGCATATAGCAACAGTGTGGCTAAAAGTTTGGAGATATACGGGGACATGCATCGATATATTCCTGTGCTCGCCAACAGTAATGGTTTTACCAGGATAGGGGAGAAGGTCGTTCAGCACCAGGAGAGAAAATATGGTGTGACCAAATATGGGATGGACAGGTTCGTAAAGGGCTTCCTGGACCTTCTGACTGTAACGTTCCTGACCAGGTTCGGGAAAAAACCGATGCACCTTTTCGGGACTATTGGTTCCTTTGTATTTCTTGTTGGTCTTACCATAGCCGTTTACATGGGAATTGATAAATTAATTTCTCTTGTTAAACATATTCCTCAACGGTTGATAGCGGACAGTGCCTTTTTTTACATCGGTCTGACAAGCATGATTATCGGGACTCTCCTCTTTATTGGGGGATTTCTGGGAGAGTTGATTTCCCGGAGTGCCTCGGAAAGGAATAACTACGAGATAGAGAAAGAAATATAGAAGGATGCCAAACATTGTAGCTTTTGGCCCGGGGCCCCGGTTTAA
>CAZIAU010000805.1:0-1721 GCA_964536755.1 uncultured Bacteroides sp.
ATCATATTTTTAATCCGGCCCCGGATGAAAAGTATCCCCTTTCGTCCGATATATCCAAGGTCACCTGTCCGGAAGAATCCTTCGCTGGTAAAAACCTCATCGGTTCTTTCCCTGTCCAGGTAATACCCTTTCATCACATTGGGGCCCCGGACAATGATTTCCCCCTCCCTTGTAACCGGATCGGGATTGTCAATTTTAACGGTAACTCCCTGGAGCACTGTTCCAACTGACTTGTAAACAGCACTGGCAGGATCAAATCCGGCCAGCATGGGCGATGTTTCGGTAAGCCCGTACCCGATGGCGTATGGGAAACCTCCTTCGATGAGGAACTTCTCCACTTCGGGGGCCAGCGGAGCACCTCCTATTCCAAAGAAGCGGACCCTTCCCCCGAAAAAAACCAGCAGCTTGCGTACGGCTGCTCTGGAGAGGATCTTTCTGGTAAATCCAATCTTCATCAGCAGACGTGTTACGGCAGATTTATTAAGGGCGGGTTTTATACTGGACTTGTAGATCTTCTCAATGATCATGGGAACGGTCAGCATGGTAGTAGGAGCCAGTTTCCTGAGAATGGGCCCCAGGTAGGAAGCAGTGGGGGGCCTGTTTATATAGTGTATGGTGGCACCGTTCAACAGTGGGACGACCATTCCGATAGTGCATTCATATGTATGGGCCAGGGGAAGCATGGAGAGGAAGCTGTCCCCGGGCACCACCTCGTGTATGGTCCCGGATTGTTTGGCATTACTCAGTATATTATTATGGGTGAGCATTACTCCCTTGGATCTTCCGGTGGTTCCTGAAGTATAGATAATGGAGGCCAGGTCATCGGGATCGGCCCTGTAAAATGTACCGGAAACAGAAGAGTTACCGGCATCAACCGCCAGTTTCTCCAGTTTGCCATGTGTTCCGGACGGTGTTGCAATTGTCCTGCCCTTTATCTCCAGCACCTTGAAATTATCCAGGTTGATCACCAGTTCCACACATTCCGGCAAATGGTCCTGAACCGCATGAAGGAGCTTTGTTGAGATAAACAGCACCTTTGCTTTTGCATGGTCCAGGATCGAAATCACTTCAGGGCCCTTGAAATCTGGAAGTACCGGTATTGTAACAGCACCCGAGGTAAGGATCCCGAAGTAGGCTATTCCCCAGTGGGGGCTGTTCTCGCTCAGAATGGCCGCATGGGTGCCTTTCCCGAATCCGGAACTGTGGAGCATGGTGGCTACGTACCTGGTTGCCAGGTCCAATTCACTATAGTTGTAAGAGGTCCCGTCTGCACTGTCAACGGCAATATTTGAGGAAAACCTCTTTCCGTTAATCCTGATTATGTGGGAAAGATTCAGAATCTCTTCCCAGCCATTCTTGCTGCTGCTCTTCATCTCTGTTTCTTAAATTCTTCATTAACACTGTTATCATTCTATCCTTCCATTCTGAACGCCTGATCAAGCTGTTCAAATCTCTTCTTCCCTTTAAGAAAAAAAGCAGCAACTATGCTTCGGGGATATATTTCAGATAAAGTAACGTTGTTTTTTTGTGTATTGTTGTCTGTTTGGAAACTGCTATATGAACTTCTTATCCTGTAGTAGGCAAAATGGGCCCTGAATACGGCCAGGAAATCCTTCAGGGATCCCTTTAACAGGAACCTCAATCCCGATAGCCCGTCCATCACCATTCTGATAAACACGATCTTTTTTACTCAAGTTGTGTGAATGCAACGGAGGTTTTCT
>CAZIAU010000806.1:0-1717 GCA_964536755.1 uncultured Bacteroides sp.
CACAGGTTAGGCCATTGAGCGATGACCTTCAGAAGGGAATCCGGAAGGTCTTTGGGGTGCGAGGTGGCAAACCTTATTCGCAGTGCAGGATCAATTCCGGCAATCCTGGCAAGCAGGTGTTCGAAAGATAATTCATGGTCCCCCTTCTTCCACCTGTAGGAATTTACATTCTGCCCCAACAGCGTAACCTCCCTGTATCCCTTCTCAAACAAACCCGATGCCTCCCCGAAAATAGTATCCGGGTCCCTGCTTCGCTCCCGTCCCCTCGTTTCGGGTACAACACAGTAGGCGCAGTAATTATTACATCCCCGCATGATCGAAACAAACGAAGTAACATGGTTTTTATCCATCCTTACAGGGCGAATATCTCCGTAGGTTTCTTCCAGCGATAGCATTGTATTTATCCCTCTACGTCCGTTTTCAACATCGCTCAGCAGGACCGGCAGGTTACGGTATGCGTCAGGACCCACAACCAGGTCGACCACATCTTCCTCTTCCAGTAGTTTCTCTTTTAACCTTTCTGCCATGCATCCGATTACCCCCACAGAAACATCTCTGTTCTGCTGTTTCAGGTGGCCGAATTCTTTGAGCCTGGAACGTACTCTCTGCTCAGCGTTGTCACGAATGGAACACGTGTTTACCAGGATAAGCCCGGCATCGTGGATCGAATCGGTTAGCTCATATTTCTGCTGTTGCAGGATGGCCGCTACCACCTCACTATCCACCACATTCATCTGGCAGCCATAAGTTTCAATATAGAGTTTCCGGGACGACACGGGGAGCAAACGTACATATTGTTTTTTATGAAAACAATATACAGGCTTTATAAAAAACAATTTGGGAGTTACCTGCTATGATTTTCATTTTTGTATTTTTTTTATTAAAAATGAAAGTTTTATAGAGCAAAGGCAGAGAAAAGACCGCTTACCGACAATAATTTCCAGTTCGCCGATTTATTGTTTGCCGGAAGCCGGCCGGTCACTAATATTGCTTTTGAAAAGAATACCAATTTTATAAATTTTAATCTGATGAAAATGGGAACTGGTTTAATTTGGGGTGCATTCTTACTCTTACTGGGTATAGCACTTATTATTAAAGTCGTATTTAATGTGGATTTCCCTGTATTCAAAGTAGTTGTGGGGATATTCCTGATTCTGCTCGGTATCAAGCTCCTGTTCGGGAGGGTTATTTTCCCATCCCATCATTTTGAGCCTGAAGATACCATTTTTAATGAAAAAGTGTATGACAATCCTGAATCGGGGAAGGAGTATACTGTTCTGTTCGGCAAGGGTGTTTATGACTTTACCGGGGTTGATCTCAGCAAAGGAAGCTTCAACACCAAAGTAAGTACTGTATTTGGCGGAACCCAGATCATAATTCCCAGGGATAAACCTGTAAAGATCAAGGCAGATGCTGTCTTTGCAGGAGCAGAACTTCCCGAGGGGAATACGGCCGTATTTGGGACCACCGTTTATGAAAGCGATTCATGGTCGTCCGATTCGGCAGGAATATATATTAAACTGGATGTGGTCTTTGGGGGTGTCCAGGTGATAAGGCGCTGATTGGCTTTCAGAAAACCTGCGATTTGCTATTTTTGTAATAAAATTACAAAAATGTCAGGACACAGTAAATGGTCAACCATAAAGCGAAAGATGGGCGCCAATGATGCCAAACGAGGTAAGTTATTCACCAAACTTATCAAAGAAATAACCATCGC
>CAZIAU010000807.1:0-1715 GCA_964536755.1 uncultured Bacteroides sp.
ATACCGCTGTCTTCCCATTCCACGGAGAGCGGCCCCCTGTACCCAATCCGGTTCAATGCCCGAATAATTTCTTCAAACCTGGTATTTCCTCTGCCTACTGACCTGAAATCCCAGTACCTTCCGGGATCCCCAAATTCGGTATGACCACCGAAAATCCCGGCTTCAACCGGACCATCTGACCAGCCCGCATCCTTCATATGTACATGGAATATTCGGTCACTGAATGTGTCAATGAATGAAACGTAATCCACTCCCTGGTAGCCCAGGTGGGACGGATCAAAGTTGAATCCGAATGCCGGGTGGTGATCCAGCGCTTCCAGCGCTTTACGTGCTGAAGCAATATCAAAGGCAATTTCGGTCGGATGAACCTCCAATGCGAATCTCACTCCCATGGACTGATATGCATCAAGGATGGGTCTCCAGCGATCGGCAAACTCACTGTAGCCCTTCTCTATCATGGAGGCAGGAGTTGGGGGAAATCCATATAACAGGTGCCAGATAGGACTTCCTGTAAATCCGTTCACAACCGAGACTCCCAGACGCACAGCAGCTTCCCCGGTTTTTATAATTTCTTCAGCGGCTCTCTGGTTTACTCCCGGGGGATCACCATCCCCCCAAACATAGTCGGGCAGGATGTTTTTATGCCTTTCATCGATCCGGTCCGATACGGCCTGACCCACAAGATGCGCTGAGATTGCATAAATCTTTAATCCATGTTTTTCCAGCAGGGCCCTTTTATTCTTGCAGTAATGTCCATCTGCCTTGTCCACTTCAAAGTGATCTCCCCAGCATGCCAGTTCCAGCCCGTCATATCCGAAGGATGAAGCTTTTTGACAAAGCTCTTCCAGGGGCAGGTCTGCCCATTGTCCTGTAAATAGTGTTACCGGTCGTTTCATTTTTTGAATAATATGGATTGGTTTTAAACGTGATATGGATTTTCGTAACGAGCCGTGAAGGCAGGCAGGGTTTTAGCCAACCGCCTCTATAACTCCCTGATCCAGATATTACGGTAGGATACAGGGTTGCGATGTTGTTGCAGCATAAGGGGCAGTTTTTCAGCGTGGGCCTTATATTCCGGTTTGCCAATATATTCGGTGGCGCCTTTAAGTTCAACATGATTCTGGATCAGAACGCCATTATGGATCACGGTTATATATGCCGGTGAATCCAGCGAACCGTCACCATTGAAATGCGGTGCTGTAAATATGATATCATATTTCTGCCAGGTTCCGGGGGGAAGCGATGCATTTACCAACGGGATATACTGTTTATATATGCTTCCGGCCTGACCATTGTAATAGGTCTCGTTATTATATGAATCGAGAACCTGAAGCTCATATTTTCCCATCAGGAATATCCCGCTGTTTCCGCGACCCTGACCTTCACCCTCAACTACCTTCGGGGTCCGCCATTCCACATGCAACTGCACATCTCCGAAGCTCTGTTTTGTTTTTATCCCCGGGGATTCTGGATTCACCGTAAGTGCTTGATCGGCTACCCATCCCGGTTCTTCTCCATCTTCACCGATCCATTTCTCCAGATCTTCAGGTCCACTGTAAAGTACGATTGCATCGGAGGGAGGAAGGTTGCCTTTTCCGGGAGTAACCACTTCAGGCTTTCTTGACCAGTCCTCTGTATCTTCGGGTTTCTGGCCGTAACTGTTTAAAAATAAAAGAGATGTAAGTAGGTAGTTGAGTATTTACAATGGTCACACC
>CAZIAU010000808.1:0-1715 GCA_964536755.1 uncultured Bacteroides sp.
GAGGGATCTATGCGGCCGTGGGGATTTTTGCCTCCTCCCTGACAGAGAACCAGATCGTCGCATTTATCCTGGCAGCGGTGCTGTCTTTTCTCATGTACAAAGGATTCGGTTTCCTTGGAAATTCAGTCGGTTCGGGCAGGGCTGCGTTCCTTATCTCACAGGCGGGTATAGAGTTCCATTACAATTCAATGAGCAGGGGCGTCCTGGATTCCCGGGACATTCTCTATTTCCTTGTGGTGGATGGATTGTTCCTGGCAGGAACCCGTACAGTACTACAGAGCAGTAAATGGTAAATTATGGACAGGAGAAGGTTGAAAATAAGAAATCTGATGCAGCTGATCCTGGTTATTGTATTTGCTCTGCTTCTTTCAGTTGTTTCAGGTCTGAAGTTCTTCCGGCTTGACCTGACCTCCGAGAAGAAGTTTACCCTTTCCGGCTCCTCCCGCCAGCTCATGCGTAACCTGAATGAGGTCCTGCTGGTAAGGATCTATCTGGATGGTGACCTTCCTTCCGAATTTGTCAACTTTCGTAAATCGATCAGGGAACTCATGGATGAGTACAGGGCTTATGCCGGCGAGATGCTGCAGTATGAATTTGTGAACCTCTATGATGAACCGGATGAATCTGTAAGGAACAGGATGATCGGGGAGCTTTACGACAGGGGATTGAATGTAACCAATATCCAGGTGCGGGACAGTGAGGGTGGAACCTCCACGAAGATCATATTCCCGGGAGCAATGATAGCATACAGGGGTTATGAAATGCCGGTAAATCTCCTGAAGAATAATCCGTCACTATCTCATGAGGTTAACCTTAATAATTCCATCCAGACCCTGGAGTATGAATTTACCAGGGCCATTCACAGCCTGACACTCGAACAGGTGCCCAAAATAGCTTTCATTGAGGGCCATGGTGAACTGGATTCCATCCGGACCCACAGCCTGATGAACGAACTGAAGAATTTTTTCCAGGTTGATCGTGGATATATCAACGGTAACCTGGAAGCGCTTATGAATTATAGGGCACTGATCATTGCAAAACCGTTAAGAAGGTTCAGTGAGGCTGATAAATTTGCCATCGATCAATATATTATGCAGGGAGGGAAGGTGCTCTTTTTTCTTGACCCGGTAAATCCGTTTGCTGATAGCCTGACCGGTGGGACGACCATTGCACTTGCCAGACAGGTAGGGATAGAGGACCTGCTTTTCAAATACGGACTCAGGATCAACTATAACCTCGTGGAAGATATGCAGTGCAATCTGGTACCCGTAAATACAGCCCCTGCAGGGGAGCAGGCCAGGTTTACCATGATGCCGTGGGTATATTACCCGCTGCTGACAGGTCCGCAGTCTCACCCGGTTACCCGTGGGATCAATTATGTCAGGAGCGAATTTGCCTCTTCCATTGATACTCTTGAAAGTGGTGAGGATAGGAAAGTTACGGTTTTGCTTGCCTCATCCGGGGCAAGCAGGACACGGAATGTGCCTCTTTATATAAGCATGGAAGAGATCATGGTAAAGCCCGATCCGGCACTTTTTTCAGCATCCGGATTGCCCGTGGGGGTCCTGCTGGAAGGGAGCTTTGAATCGTTCTACAAAAATTACCCGGTACCCGCAGGAGTCCGCCTTGGAAACAGGGAGTTGAAGAAGGAGAGCATACCTAATTCTGTATTTGTTGCCTGTGATGGGGATATTCCTGCAAACGAGGTACGGTTT
>CAZIAU010000809.1:0-1715 GCA_964536755.1 uncultured Bacteroides sp.
GGCCGATAAACGCTTCTTCAATTCTTTTAAGAAGGGATCGCCATGAGTTCCTCATTTAAAGCGGCAATAATCAAAAAGGACGAAAAAGATGTCTTGCGCTACATCAAAGCTCTCGATTCAAATGCCGCCTGGTCGCTGATTTCTTTCATCGACGAGTTGGTGCCCCTTATGATGATGGAGAGCAACCTCCGGTTCGGGAACTTCCACTTGATCAAGATGTCCCTCTTTTTAAGGCGCTTTGCGATGGAGGGATATTTTTCGAATACAGCATAGGTACTTCTCCGGTCCCTCAGGTCTATTTCCTCAAAAAAGGGTTGTTTCCCCGTAATATCCCGGATCCCGTCAATAACATCCCTTTCCGAGTTGGAAAGGTTATCCACGATGACCACTTCCATGCCCTCGTCAAGCAATTCAACAACAGTATGGGACCCAATGTACCCTGTACCTCCTGTGACCAATATCATAGGCAATCCTAATATTTATTAAAGGCTCCAGTAATCCATGCCGGAGACTTTACCTTTGTATGTTCCTTTCAGATCTGCAAATACGGCATCGGTGTGGGTTATGGATTTAAAATAATCCTCATCAAGGGGAGCGTATTCCTTGTGATTTACCGCTACCACTATGCCATGATAGGGTCCCTTTACGGACTCGGAGAGTTCAAAATCATACTCTTCACGTATCTCCTCGGGTGATGCGTGAGGATCAACCACATCAACCTGCACACCGAACTCTTTCAGTTCAGCGATCACATCAGCCACCTTTGAGTTCCTTATATCACTTACATTCTCCTTGAAGGTGGCGCCCATAACCAGGACCCGGCATTCCTTCAGGTTTGGAAAATTTGAAGAGAGTTTCAAAGTAACCTGCCTGGCCACATAGGCCCCCATACCATCATTTATGCCCCGGCCTGCATTAATGATCTGGGCATGATGGCCGAATTTCGCCGATTTGTAGGTCAGGTAATAGGGATCCACCCCGATGCAATGACCTCCTACGAGTCCGGGAAAGAACTTCAGGAAATTCCATTTGGTACCGGCTGCCTCAAGAACTTCATATGTGTTGACCCCCATTTTATTGAAGATCATTGAAAGCTCATTCATAAAGGCGATATTGATGTCACGCTGGGTATTTTCAATGACCTTGGCAGCCTCTGCAACCTTAATGGAACTTGCCCTGTGTACACCGGCCTCAATAACAAGTTCATAGGTTCTGGCAATTTCTTCGGCCGATTCCGGGTCGCATCCCGAGGTTACCTTGGTGATCCTGGTCAGGGTATGTTCACGATCACCGGGATTAATCCGTTCCGGTGAAAAACCAACTTTGTACTGTTCAATATACCGGAGGCCGGATATCCTGCTCAGCAAGGGAATGCAATCTTCTTCGGTACAGCCTGGATACACTGTCGATTCGTAAACGACATAGTCCCCATCCGATAATACCTTACCAACAGTTTCTGTGGCCGATAACAGTGGCCTCAGATCAGGTTTCTTATGGATGTCAATGGGTGTTGGAACAGCAACAATATAGAATGCAGCCTCTCTCAGATCTTCCAGATCTGCGGTGAAATGAATATCACATCCGTTAAAATCCTCAGTTGAAAGTTCATTACTGGGATCAATATGTTTTTTCATCATTTCTATACGTTCGGGCTTTATATCAAAGCCTATTACCCTGATCTTTCTGGCAAATTCAAGTGCAATGGGCAGACCCAC
>CAZIAU010000810.1:0-1713 GCA_964536755.1 uncultured Bacteroides sp.
TACCTGTGGAAGGATTATGATCATATCCATAGTGCACTGGACGGGGAAGCGGGCAGGCAGCTATCTGATATCTCTTTACGGTCGGGACTGAAAACACTGGCCTACCTGGATAGCTGGGGTTACCGCAATATCGTTACAACATCCAGGGCAATTGAGAGTGCGGGGGATTTAAAAGGATTAAAGATCAGGACCATCCAGTCCAGGAATTATATCGAAACCATTAACTCAATGGGGATGAATGCCACTCCCATGTCGTTCGGAGAAGTCTACACGGGGATGCAAACGGGTATCCTGGATGGGTTTGAACACAATGCAGCATCAATACAATCCAGCAGGCTGTACGAGGTGGGCCATCACCTGGTATATACCCGTCACCTGTTCGGTGTGGTCGCATTCATGTTTTCAAAGAAACAATGGGATAAACTTACCGGCCCGCAAAAGGAAGTAGTGCAGAAATCCGCCAGGCTGGCCGCACAGATAGAACGTTCTCTTGCACCTGTTAAGGAGCAGGAAGCCTTTGACTTTCTCGAATCACAGGGCATGCAATTTCATACTATTGATAATGAACCATTGCGAAAGCAATGCATTCCACTTCAGGACCGGTTAGCAGAAAAATGCAACGCCCTGGGGATCTTAAACGCAATCAGAAGTTATGAAAATCAATAAATTGCTGGAATCCATACATAAAACGGTTGAATATTCCATTGCCATAATATTCGCACTTATGGTAATCGTGGGATTTTTCCAGGTTACCAACAGGTACCTGCTGAACAGTTCCCTGAGCTGGAGCGAAGAGTTCCAGAAATTCGCCCATATATGGATCATCTGCCTGACCATTCCGGTTGCCTACAGGAACAATGCACATCTTGGCATGGACATTATTTTCAGAAGGCTCTCCAAAAAGAACCAGCACAGGTTTAACCAGCTGGCTAATATCCTGTGGCTCTCATTCGGGGGGATACTTGCAGTTTATTCCACAAAGCTGATGGAGGTGGCAATGGATCAGACGAGTCCGGGACTGGGGATAAGCATGGGCTGGATCTATTCGGGCCTGTTGCTTGGAAATATCTACCTGATCATTACAGCTATCCAGAAGCTGGTGGCGAATCAAATTAAATTAACCCGTTAAGCCTATGTATATACTGGGTCTGTTCCTGGCTTTGCTGTTGCTCATCCTTATGGGTTTTCCGATCTATCTTGTCTTCGGAATTATAGTTATTATGGGATATGTTTTTACTCCTGACCTGGTACTGACCATTGTACCACAAAAAATATTTGGACCGTTTCTCTGGATTCAGAGACAGGGTTTTGCCTCATGAAGCGGCCCTATTTGCTAAAGAAACGCGGTAAATACTGGTATTACCGTTTGGCAGACGAGATCAACTTTCACAGCACAGGTCAAACACACCGCGGCCATGCTGAAAACTGGATCATCAACAAACACAATCTCATAGTGGAGCCAGAAGTGCGTCAGGCGGACGTTGAAAGGCCGTTGCCGGCAGATCTGACCCTACGTGAATACATTCAACCATTCTTCCTCTGGGATCGCTGTCCGCATGTCACCCGGCTCCGTGAGGAAGGAAAAGCCATCAGCGAGGGGTATGTGACCAAACAACGGCGGCGAATGGAAACCTACCTGTGCACGGATAAGATAGTCGATCTCAAGATCGGTTCCATCCGGCGCTCTGACATTCTCGATTTCCGGCGGCGATT
>CAZIAU010000811.1:0-1713 GCA_964536755.1 uncultured Bacteroides sp.
TACCCTGCACCTCAGCTACAGGTCACTGGAGCTGTTTGCACTGGGAACGGGCCAGTCCGGGCAATCCGCCATTTTCGATAATCCGTACTACTGGGTTTACGGAAACAGGAAATATTCCCAGGAAGTACTGGGACGCTGGACGCCTGAAACCGCCGCGACCGCAACCTATCCCCGGTTATCCTCGATCTCCAGTGCAAACAATTTCATTAACTCCACCTACTGGTTGTATGAAAACAACTGGTTCAACCTTCAGGAAGTACAGCTCACTTATACTTTAAAGGTCAATCATTTTGCTGGATTGGACGAGGTCCGCATTTTCCTGCGGGGAAAAAACCTGTTAAAGATTTCGGAGATCAAGGAGAGATCGGATCTGAACATTGGCTCATCTCCTCAGCTCAGGGCCTTCTCGGTAGGTTTGAAGATGCTGTTTTAACTGGAAAAAATGATGAAAATGAAAAAATATATCCAACTCTGCGTGGTGATCATAGGCCTTAACCTGGTCTCTTGTGAGAAATTCCTTGAACCGCAGCCCGATGGTACCCTGAGCGAAGAAGAGCTGCTTTTCAATCCTTCATTTGCAGAAGGACTCCTGATTACAGCGTATGACGCCCTTCCAAACGATTATGACTTCGGGACAGATGTGGCCAGTGACGATGCAGTAACCAACGAAAAAGGATCGCCCTTTTCAAGGATGGCAACAGGCGAATGGCTATCCTCCTTTGATCCCATCACCAAATGGGCATATGCTTACGAACAGATATTCTACATCAACAAGTTCCTCGATGTTTATGAAGAGGTTATGTGGTCAAGGGACCCAAACCTGAATGACAGCCTCAATCAGGTAAGAAATGATCTTCATATTAAACGTCTGAAAGGTGAAGCACATGGACTGAGAGCCTGGTACCAGTACATACTCCTCCAGTACCATGCCGGGTATTCGGCCGGTGGACGCTACCTGGGTTATCCCATCATCACCGAACCGATCACCGCCACAGATAACTGGGAACTTCCACGGAATACTTTTTCTGAATGCGTGGCAGCTATCTTTACCGACCTGGATACTGCCATCGCAAATCTGCCTGCTACATGGGTGGATGGCGCCTCAGCAATACAGATAGCTACCAGCGGGGCACGGTTTGAAAACCGCATAAACGGCAACGCTGCCAGAGCCCTGAAGTCAAGGGTGGCTCTACTCGCCGCAAGCCCTGCATTTGAAGGATCAAACGCCGTTACATGGGAAGAAGCTGCGACAATTTCCGGTGATCTTCTGGTCGAACTGGGCGAATTGTATGACAACGGCGTTGTTTTTTATAAGGAAAGGAAAAATAAGGAGATTATCTGGAACAATTCGGAACAGCTCATGGATGACTGGGAAATTGATAATTTCCCCCCGTCATTGTTTGGCATCGGGATGACCAATCCATCCCAGAACCTGGTAAATGCTTTTCCCATGGCTAACGGATATCCCATTGATGACCCAATGAGCGGTTACGATCCATACAATCCTTATGAGAATCGCGATCCCAGGTTTTATAATTACATTATTTATAACGATGCATCGTTTAAAAGCACCCATATCAATACCTATGTGGGTGCTGAAAAAGATGTCATCAATTCCCTGGACACCTCTACCCGCACAGGGTACTACCTGAAAAAATTAATGTCAGATGCCGTCAACCTGACCCCGGGAAGCAGCGCTTCAGCCAGCCATAC
>CAZIAU010000812.1:0-1710 GCA_964536755.1 uncultured Bacteroides sp.
GGTGTGAGAGGGAGATAAAATCAGCTTTTGCTGGTTTTATTCCCTACTCGATTTTAAGAGATGACCATCGAAAAGCTTTATGAGGAATTCCTGGCATCGGGCATTATCTGCACTGATACCAGGAAGCATGTGAAAGATTCCATATTTTTTGCGCTGAAGGGAAAGCAATTCGACGGCAACCGGTTTGTCCGGGATGCCCTGCAGAAGGGATGCAGGATCGCCGTCACCGAAAACAGTGATCCGGAGGGGATCCCGGGAGTGATGTTTGTGCCTTCTGTTCTTGAAACGCTGCAGCAACTGGCACAAATTCACCGGATGAAGAGCTCCGTACGGGTGCTGGCCATAACCGGAAGCAATGGCAAGACCACCACCAAGGAACTGGTTTCAGCTATCCTGTCACGAAAATATTCAGTGCTTGCCACATCAGGCAACCTGAACAATCATATTGGTGTGCCGCTTACACTGCTTTCACTTAAGAAGGAGGAGGTGGCAGTCATCGAGTTGGGGGCCAATCACCCGGGCGAGATTGCCAGACTGGCTGAGATAGCCGCACCGGAACTGGGTATGATAACCAATGTGGGTAAAGCCCACCTTGAGGGCTTCGGATCTCTTGAGGGTGTTGCCGATGCCAAGTGCGAACTCTATGAATACCTTTCGGTCAGCGGAGGAAGAGCAATCGTTGATGGAAATGATCCGCTGTTGTTGAAAAGGGCAGCAAGGACAGGGGTGGAAACACTCGTGGTCGGGAAAACCGGGGATATAGAGGTCAGTGGTCGAATCGTCACCCAGACTCCTTTCCTGGAAATTGAAATGGACTTTGGAGGGAATATGATCCGGTCGGGAACCAGGTTCGTTGGTGCCTATAACCTTCAGAATATGATCCTGGCTGCTGCTACAGGCATTCTCTTTGGTGTGACGGTTGATTCAATTGCAGGTTCTCTTGCTGAATATTCGCCTGATAATCAGCGCTCCCAATTCATCGAAGGCGGGGGGAACCGGGTCACTATGGATGCGTATAATGCCAATCCCACCAGCATGCGTCAGGCGATCACAGCCCTGCTGGATTATGCAACACCCCCGGTCATGCTTGTGCTGGGGGATATGGCGGAACTGGGTGGAAACACCCTCCAGGAACACAGGGGGCTGCTGGAGTGGATAATGAATTACCCGGTGGACCGGATCCTGCTGGCAGGTCCGGTTTTTGCGGAGGCCGGCAAATCATCGGACAGGGTAAGTATCTTCAGGGATACAGCAGAACTGAAAGAGTCTCTGCGGCATGAAAAACCAACCGGATTTCACATTCTTGTCAAGGGAAGCCGGATCATGGCCATGGAGGAGATTATTCCTCTCCTTACCGGGTTTTAATGATAGAGGAACCTTTTAATTTTCTGGGTAGGTGTTTTCTCGAATGGCGGAACCTGCAGGATCATCTTGTGAAGCTTTGAGTTCCGCGCCACAGTATGATTCACCTGGATCAGTAATTCATCCAGTATCTCTTCTGCTCTCCCCTGGAGCTTCTCCTGAAAAACGGCGGCTGATTCTTTCAGGTGTTCAAACTGTTCCTCGAGCACCTCAACCTTCAGATGAACCCTGGCCACCAGTTTGCCCTTGTATTGCATGACCAGCGACTCATTTACGACATCTTTGCTGTTGATTAGCGCTTCGATCTCCTCGGGATAAATATTTTCGCCGTTAGGGCCCAGTATCATA
>CAZIAU010000813.1:0-1706 GCA_964536755.1 uncultured Bacteroides sp.
CCGAACAGATCAGCACAAAGGTGAGGAAGAGTATCGCGACCATGGAATACTGTATCCTGTTTTTAAAACTCCAGTTTATGGCCGGTTTAAAATCCTTTATGGTTGAAAGCAGGTAGACAAGTGCCAGGAGAAGGAAATTCAACGCAAAAATATAGGAAAATGAAATTAGATTATCCACCATTGTCACCGATGGACTCCCTGCAATGATGGTGTTGTTCTCATCCACATTATAAATAGTGTGATCATACTTATCAAGGGTTATCTTTTCAAACATCTCTTTACCCCCGGTATAATAACTGGATGAACGGCGATAGGGAAACTCACCGTTTTGTGTGATCAGTTTGCCGTGGTTGTATTTGGCAAAAGAGAATTTTGAACTTGTATAGGTGGCATAATTCTTATCCAGCAATAATTCGGGGTATCCCAGCTCCTCCGAAAGGATCTTCGAATCCAGTTCAATAAAAACCCTGTGCTCGCTGTCCGCCCCGAAATATGGAATAGAGGCCAGGTAGGAGATCCTTCCGTTCAGGTTATCCAGGAAATAGAAGTCACTTCCTGTAATTTCGATCCCTTCCCTGGAGATCATTTGATCAAAAAAGGGATAGCAATGTTCCCACACATCATCGGGAGGCTGAATGTAGACGCTGTCATAGGGACGGCATACGGTTACCTGCAGGTCATATTTGGACCAGTACCCTGAAAAATAATTCCGGCTTAACAGGTCCCCTATCTGTTCGATATCAATAAATGGTTGATTCAGGTATCCCGCCAATACAGAATCATTCCTTATTGCCATCGACATTTCACTGAAAAGCATTTCAGCCACGGGATCGTGTTCCGAGGAGAGCTTGACAAGTTCAACCTCCTTCTGTAATTCCACGTTTTCCCTGTTGAACTGCTGAAGCCTGACAACCATGAAGAGAGAGACAAACAGCAAAAGGAAAATAAACCTTGAGAAAGGGATCCTGCCGGAATTGTGATACCTCATGTACTGGTGGCCTGCCAGTATAAAGATTAAAGCTATCCACGCGAACCAGGAACCATAGTTACCAGGCAGCCAGGCCGCAGCAATCATGGTCACTGAAAAAACAGCGGTCCCGGTGATAAATATTCCAACAACTCCCCTGTTCAGAAACCTTATGGCCAGATCCATAACAAAGCCCAGGATCACAAACCACATGATGATGATAAAAAATCCCACGAAAGTAAATACGGAAAAGGTGGTCACATTATGGGCCTCAAAGGAAATAGTTGAATCCAGTACAAGTATTCGTATGAGATGTTCGGTCACAAGCAGGATGATGGCCGCACCTGCAAAAAGAAAGACGGCCACGATCTTCCTCAGGAGAGGGCTCCCCAGTTTCACCAGGTCCCCGTAAAGGTAGTACAGGATGAAGAGGAAGAGGATCAGAACCGTAAATACAAGCAGGTGCCCCAGAGAGGGAAACAGCCGGCTGGCAAAAAGCTCCGGCTGGAATAACAGAGAATCTGTCAGTATATAAGGAATTGAAAATTTCATGACCATAATGGCAACTGCAAGGAACAAAATCGTTATTGCTCCCATCCATATCCATCTTATCAGACCACTGCTCTTTCTGACCATCTGACAAAAACCCAGGTAAGTAAAAAACAGGAATAAAAGGACGCTCGCTATGATACTGGTTTCCAATCCGTTATTACCAGGACTGTCGGAACTGAAATCCAGG
>CAZIAU010000814.1:0-1705 GCA_964536755.1 uncultured Bacteroides sp.
TAAACGCATTGAGAGTATCACTGTCCGCCATCTGCTCAATCATACCGCAGGCTGGTCCAGATATTCAGGCGATCCTATGTTTACCCCGTTATATATTGCCAGGAAAATGAATGTGGAAGCCCCTGCAAAATTTGATCAGATCCTTCAATATACCCTTACCCGCAGGCTTAACTACACACCGGGTACCCGTTACAGTTACTCAAACCTTGGGTACGTAATACTGGGAAAGATTATTGAACGAAAGAGCGGCATGCCTTACCAGGACTATGTGGTTATAAATCTATTGAAACCCCTGGGCATTCATGATATGCATATAGGCAAAAGCTATTACAATGAGAAGTATCCCAATGAAGTTCGTTACCACAGCAGTGCCGGACAAATGACAACCTATTCCATGGACGGTTCAGGTGAAAAAGTGCCAATTTATTACGGTGGAAACAATATTGAACTGCTGGGACCCGCCGGTGGCTGGGTGGCCTCGGCACCTGAACTCATCAAATTCCTGACTGCCGTTGATGGTTTTCAGGATAAGCCCGATATATTATTCCCGGAGACTGTTGAAATGATGGTAGATCCTGATTTAGCCGGACAGGGATTATTCGGCTGGCGTGGAACTGATCAATATGGAACCTGGTGGCGCACCGGCTACCTGACAGGATCATCTGCACTTATGGTGCGGCAGAAGGATGGCATAAACTGGGTTGTAGTGATGAATACCAGCACATATAAACATTCCAGAATTCACAGATACGTTTCAGCCATGATGTTCGGAGCTGTAAACCGCGTAAATGAATGGCCCTCAATTGACCTCTTTAGCCTGAAACCGGAACATCCAGATTCGATCACGGATATACCGGCCACAAATCCCAAACTTTAGAAAGATTTAGGGTGCAGGTAAAAATTTTCCTTTTATATTTATGACTCCTCTTTCGTTACTATGGAGTTATCAGCAATTAATCATATCGAACCAGACCAACTGACAGATTTTGAGGCTGATATTTTCATCTCAACACTTGGATTTGAATCCCGTTGTACCAACATAGCCAGGCAGCTTGAGAACGTGAATTGCAGAAAAATAGCCCTTGCCAGATCAGATCACATTAAAGAATTTTCATTCAGGGAGAATAAGGCATACTACACCGAAAAACAATTTGAAATCATACCGGTTGAAACTCGTAAGCCTGATTTGGAGGCAATTATGGAAGATTTTACCGGAGATAACTTAAATATCATCCTTGACTGCACCAGCATGTCCCCCAGATGGTACTATGAATTTTTCAGGTGGTATGGAGAGAAACAGGATGACTCTAGTTGTGTTACATTCAGGATTGCCTACACAATGGCTTCCTATGTTGAGCAGGGTCCGTCGAGGAAAGTCAAAAAAGTAAAAAAGTTCCTGAACATTGATACCAATCATCAAAAAAAGGAGAAAAAGAAAGCGTTGGTGATGGGACTTGGTCACGAAAAAAACATTTGTGAAACCATTTACAAATTTATTAAACCCGATCTCCTCTATCTTTACTACACTGATCCGCCAGTTGATAAACAATATGTCAGGGATATTTTTGTAAATAATCATACCTTGATAGATACAACACCTATAAGGAACCTGGTTGCATACCCCGTACGTAATGGCCAGGTCATATACGAGAATCTGATCGATACCATACTGCCGCTTCGTGACGAGTATTCAATAACTATTATA
>CAZIAU010000815.1:0-1703 GCA_964536755.1 uncultured Bacteroides sp.
TACATCTTTCGAACTGCGGCTTCATTTGTCCGGGTACTGGCTGGAATTTCCTTCAAACCACTGCTCAACGCAGACAACATGCGCATAGATACCAGGGCAGGTGGAATTTTACTGGTGGGGTCCCATATACAGAAATCCACCGAACAACTGGACAAAGCCCTCCTTTTACCAGACATTACAGTGCTCGAACTGGATGTGGAAAACCTGCTGGATGACCTTAAATTCCCGGGCCTGATCGGTGAGTATTCCAACGTAATAAACAGCGCACTTGCCGGAAGAAAAAACGTTGTGGCCTATACCAGCAGAAAACTGATTGCTGCCGATGATGCGTCAGAGTCCCTGGCCATTAACCGGAAAATATCAGACGCCATCGTTCAGCTGGTTAAAAACCTGACGGTTCAGCCCAAGTTCCTGATCGCGAAAGGAGGTATAACCGCGAATGATGTGGCAACGAAGGGACTGGGGGTAAGGCGTGCACTCATTGTGGGCCAGCTGCAACCCGGAATACCGGTCTGGCGACTGGGAGAGGAGACTAAATTTCCACACATGCACTATGTGGTTTACCCTGGTAATGTAGGAACGGTGGATGGATTGGCCGATGCGGTGAAGGCGTTCGGTCAGGTATGAAAGAATAAAATTGATTTCATCAACTGATGGTTTATAACAGACTTGTAATTTCAACCACTTAATAACATAATCACTTAATTATCCCGTTATGAGATTTATTTCTAAAAATCTTCCACTCTACTGTTTGCTTCTTCTCATTTCATGCAATCCCGGAAAAGGGGTTAAGCAGAGTAATCAGCATCCCAATATCGTCATTATATTCACCGATGACCAGGGCTATGGTGATGTGGGGTGTTACGGAGCTACGGGATATAATACACCCAATCTTGACCGGATGGCCAGCCAGGGTATGCGCTTTACCAACCATTATTCGGCCCAACCGGTATGCAGTGCTTCAAGGGCCGGTCTTATGACCGGTTGTTACCCCAACCGCATTGGGATCTCAGGGGCGCTCTTCCCGTATGACGTGACAGGAATAAATCCGGATGAGCTGACCATAGCAGAGATGCTGAAAGCCAAAGGATATGCCACAGGGATCTTCGGGAAATGGCATCTGGGACATCACAGGGAATTCCTGCCCCTGCAGCACGGATTTGACGAATATACAGGACTTCCCTACTCCAACGATATGTGGCCCATAAGAGTTGATGGTACTCCGTTTGAACCGGGTGAAGGTCGGGGGGATTATCCCCAGCTACCGTTAATCGAGGGTAATGAAACCATCGAATTCATTACAACCCTGGAAGGACAGGACAAACTGACCACCCTCTATACCGAAAGAGCAATAGATTTTATAAACCGGCACAAAACTGAGCCATTCTTTTTATATGTGCCTCATTCCATGCCTCACATTCCACTGGGTGTTTCTGACAAATTCCGTGGAAAAAGCGAGCAGGGAATGTACGGTGATGTAATGATGGAAATCGACTGGTCGGTGGGGCAGATCCTGAAAGCCCTGGATGATAACGGTGTGGCCGATAATACAATAATAATTTTTACAACTGATAACGGTCCCTGGCTCAATTACGGTAATCACGCCGGTTCTGCCGGTGGTCTCCGGGAAGGCAAAACAACCAGCTGGGAAGGCGGACAACGCGTACCCTTCATTATCAGGTGGCCGGGGAATGTGCCGGCTG
>CAZIAU010000816.1:0-1697 GCA_964536755.1 uncultured Bacteroides sp.
TACACGAACACCTGAAGGAGGGAATGGCATAGTCCAAACACAAACTTCATATAGATTTGGTGCATAATAAATACCTAAATATACAAACCTGGCATTACCCGAAATATCCAGGCCGGATGAGTCGAAATTTATGAAAGCAGACAAATATTCTAAAGCGGTACACTTTGAGTAAGATCCAGACTTCTAATTTCATTTATAGAACAATCTAAAGTATCCGGATTATTAAAGGCTTCTATTCCTTTCATATTTCTAAAACCTCTGCTTACGGTCCAGCTACCTCCCAAATGTCCACTGATGTCAAATGAGATAACAACCTCGGCTTCTTTAAAACTGATAAGACTATCTCCATTCGTATCCACTCCCTCATCAATTAGGGCATTTAGAAATGCTTGATCAGGATTATATACACAGATATTTGGTGGGTCGGGTACATCCTCACCAAACCATTCATACTGGTTGAATAGAAAGGCAGCTAAGATAAAAAAATAAAACTTTGCACGATGCTTTCATGAAAGTTAAGGTCAGATTTACTTCCTCATGGATCCTTGTCTTTGTACTGACACCCGCTAATGTAGATTTCAGGAAGCATTTTGCCGGCACTAATTTGTTATCCAACATATACGGCAAACTCTTTGGTGACAAGGGATACATATCCCAATCCCTGTTTGAACAACTCTTCATCGATGGGATCCGCCTGATAACCAAGATTAGAAAGAGCATGAAGAATAGACTGATGCTCACTTTATTTTAGTATCTTGAAAAAAGGAGAATAGCTTTGGATAAAATTGAAAAAAAAGAATTGGAAAAAAAGAATTGATATGAAAAGAAACTGGCAATCATTCACCACTTTGTGCCTGACTGCACTCTTGATTCCTGGTTATGCAAAGTCTCAGGAAGGAGATCTGAAATTGTTGGACTGGAGACCAAAAAGTCAGCTTGTAGTGAAGGAAACAAAGGTACTTAAGCCAAAGTTCCCGGTGATTGACATTCACAATCACCTGGGCAGCTCTGACAATCCTGCTGCATTTCTGGAAGAGATGGACAAGGCAGGCGTTTGGAAGTGTGTCAGCCTGGATGGTTACTCAAAGGACAATGCCTACAAAGAGCACCTGAAAGAGTTGCATGCTGTCTCTAAAGACCGGTTCCTGGTATTCTTCAGACCTGACTTCAGTAAGATTGATGATCCTGATTTTGGCAAAAAGGAAGCCGAAAAGCTTGAACGTGCAGTGAAGGAAGGAATCAGAGGACTTAAGATCAATAAGATGTTAGGGCTGGGCTACAAAGATAAAACCGGAAAACTTATCAAAGTGGATGATCCGAGGATTGATCCTGTCTGGGCTAAATGCGGAGAACTGGGCATCCCTGTAGTCATCCATGTTTCCGACCCAAAAGCCTTTTTTGAACCGGTCGACCGGTACAATGAGCGGTATGATGAACTCGGGGCCCATCCCGGCTGGTCTTTTTATGGCGATGAGTACCCGTCCAAGGAAGAAATCCTTGCACAACGAAACCGGGTGATTGCAAGGCATCCGGAAACAATTTTCATCGGTGCACACATGGGAACTTTACCGGAGGAGTTGCATCAGGTGGCCAGCTGGCTGGAGGTATATCCAAATTTTTATGTGGACGTGGATGCGAGAATAAGTGACCTGGGGAGGCAACCCCGTACGGACAGGAAGTTTCTGATAAAGTATCAG
>CAZIAU010000817.1:0-1689 GCA_964536755.1 uncultured Bacteroides sp.
TAATCATTTACACTTCCTCTGGATCTGGTTTTCAGATATTCGGGGAGAATTTCAAATGTGCGAATAAGCAATCCTGCATTTTTTACAAAATAGACCGAACAGTCAAAATTGGTGAACATCCATTTGTGCGGGTTGAATACAAAACTGTCTGCCTGCTCAATTCCATTAATCATCCACCTGTATTCCGGTAAAAGCAATGCAGTTCCCGCATATGCTGCATCCACGTGCAGCCACAACCCGAATTTCCTGCAGATCTGAGCTATCTCCTCCAGTGGATCCACTGCCAGGGTTCCAGTAGTGCCGATGGTTGCAACCACAGCACAAGGTTGATATCCATTTTCCAGGTCTGATTTAATCTCTGTTTCAAGGAGAACCGGATCGAGCCTCATCTGACCATCCACAGGGATTTTCACCAGGTTCTTTTTTCCAATTCCACATACCCCGACCGCTTTCTCAATAGATGAGTGGGTTTCCTGTGAGCAATAGACCCTCAGGTTGTTAGGAACGCCGTCTTCATTTGAACTGAACCCGGTTTTCACCTCCCGCGCCGTAATCATTGCAACCAGGGAGGCAGATGATGCACTGTCCTGAATAACACCTTCAAAGGAGCGGGGGATCCCCATGGCGTCCCTCAGCCACTCGGTCATTCTCTGTTCCAGTTCTGCGGCTGCCGGTGAGGTATCCCAGATCATGCACTGGGCTCCAATACCCGAAGTGATAAATTCCGCAAGGATAGATTCGACAGAATTGTTGGCAGGGAGATAGGCATGAAAATTGGGATGTTGCCAGTGAGTGATACCCGGAACAATGATTTCATCCAGGTCTTTCATTATCTGCTTCAGTGATTCTGGCTTATCGGGTGCACTTGCCGGGATCCTGGAATAAATATCCCCGGGGGAAACGGATGATTTGACAGGATACTTTGCAATCTGGTTCAGATATTTATCTATCCACCTGATTATCTCATCGGATGTGTTTCTGAAGTTTTTCGGATCTAGCATAATAAATTTAAAAATAGTAAATTTCTGTATTCCGGTTCAACCGGCAAAGAAGAGGATGCTTTTGTAGATCATATCCAGTGCAAAATAGGCAAAGGCAAGAGCAAAAATTTTAAAAACCACCGGAACAACTTTTGGTCTGGATAGTAATTTCCTGAACCTGGAAAACAGGAATGACGCCAGAAGTGTTGAAATAAGCCATCCCAGCTGGACAAGTCCCATAAATGCATAGGCCCCCATGTACATCTGTTCATTCAGCAGCATGGCTTTTGGTATGCATATGGTGATCCAGTATGTCCACAAAATACCATTGGAGAGAATCATGATGACAATTTTTCCCAGCCCGAACCTGATTTTTGCTCCCGTATCCAAACTCCGGATCTTCCATATGGAAACGGATATCCAGATCAGGATGGCTGCCCCTGCCAGTGATAATCCCCTGAAGAAAGCTTCCGGCAGGTTCAGGGACGCAAGAACTATCAGGCTTATTACTGCTACCAAGGTTTCAGTAATAAGTGCTATAAATATTATCCTCAGGCTTTTAGGGTATCCCGATTGTAATATCTCAGTAAATACGGCAGTTATAACAGGACCGGGAATTACTCCTCCGATTAATCCGAGCATAAAAGCGATCACCAGTTCCTGTACCATATGAGTATCCCTCTATTTAAGAGAATGATTATTAATGATT
>CAZIAU010000818.1:0-1688 GCA_964536755.1 uncultured Bacteroides sp.
TCCCTCATGACCCGATATATGAGTGGTATCTCCCGTTTCCAGGTTCATGAGATATATTTCATTGTTGGAGGTGGTAATGAAACGGGAAAGTACAAGGAACAATCCGGTGTTAGAGACGAGGGAAGGGGTAAGGTTCTCCCTGTTTTCATAGATCATTACAGGTTCTAAGGTTGCGATACACATCTTATACAGATCGAAATACCTGGGGTCCCTCTTATTGGATGAAAAATAGAACGCTCTGAAGTCACGTGTCCATCCCTGGAACCGTGAGACTGCTCCTTCCCAGGGAGTAAGGTCTGTCATATTTCCATCCGTCTCCTGCATGTAGATGTGCAGGATCTCGTTTCCCCCCTGGTCGCTAGTAAACAGGAACCTGTCATCTTCGGGAAAAAAGGAGATGGCAAACCTGGATTCCTGATCTGAAAAGGTGAGCTGTTGCTGGCCGGAACCGTCCACATTCAGGGCGAAAACGTTGTATATCCCGGTCTGATTGCTGGTCACAAGCAACCTGGATTCATCGGCGGAGAAGCTGCCTCCGACAATTGACAGATTGTCGAAAAACTGTTGGATAGTATACTGTTTTATCTCCCTCGGAGACTGGCTGCAGGCCAGCATAACTGTCAGAGCAGCAAAACATACATACTTTTTCATATCAGATGATATTGATGA
Source organism: uncultured Bacteroides sp. (assembly GCA_964536755.1). Lineage (GTDB taxonomy): Bacteria > Bacteroidota > Bacteroidia > Bacteroidales. The sequence continues at coordinate 670 of CAZIAU010000818.1, forward strand.
TCAGCCAAAGGTAATACAGGATATGGTTAAAATCAAGGCACTTCCGTCCGGCATATAAGTTTTTACTCATCGATCTCCTGCAGCCTTTGCTCTATGCTTTTAAGCGATTCCATAAGGGAGGCCTCCGGTTCGATGGTATTGTATACACCCCAGAATAGGGGGTCGTAGTCGAAGGGCTCATCGGACAGTATTGAACTCGGTTTTAACTTTTCGGCCGCATTGATCCTTAATCGCTTATGCAGGATTACATCAGTAATTACCATTTCAATCGAAATCCTGTATCGTGCACCGATCCACTGGCGGCGTTTCCGGACTTTCATATCAACTTCGGCGCGGACCTGGCTGACATGATACCTTCCTTCGTTTAACTTGTAGTCCACGTGATATTTGGCCAGGACGGGACGTATATTAATGTTAGGGGAGCGGCTTACCAGAAACAATCCCGGTTCTTTCGGTAACTGATCCGGATTGTATTCGAAATCAGCTGCAACGATGGCAAGGCTCTCCTGGTCAAGGTATAGCTGGCCGCGAAAGAGAAGATCAGAAATATTTGGCCGCTGCTGAAAGCTGATCACATAAACCAGTCTGTCTCCATAGGTCATTATATCATTGAATTCCAGGTTATACCGGTTAATAAAATCATACTTCAGGAAGTCGGGTCTCTCCCTGACCACATCAAGGCTAAGGCAGGTGTAGATTCCTGAACGGAGTTTTATGGTAACAGTATCCTCCATCGTTATATCTGTGATCTTCCTCCCTCTCATGATCCTCACCTGGTCTTTTACAGCAGATCCGGTATAGGGACTCTTGGCCACATCCAGTAGCGCTTCGGAATAAATCATACAATGTTTATCCCTTTTCACCGATTCCCTGTAAAAAGCTGTCATGGTTGAGTGATCATCCAGATAATTCTGTGGGATCCGTTTCAGTGATTCTCTTAATAGCATCTCCGGTTCGGCAAACCTGATGATTACCTCCTGCAGAGGTATTGTTTCCTTTTCAAGTTTTATTTCCATCTC
>CAZIAU010000819.1:0-1687 GCA_964536755.1 uncultured Bacteroides sp.
ATGGATATAATCCGTAACGCATATGTTCAGACCATTGTCAGGCAAAAACGATATTCCATCAGGTACCTTATCGGGCACCTGACCTCCCTCTCTACAGTATACGCCCTCTACCAGAAATATGATTCGGGATCTCCGGTTTTTGGAGATGAAACTGATTTGCAGTATTTCATTATTCTGGCCGATTCACTGGAAAGTGTTTATCCAAATTCGTCTCTGACTAAGTCGCTAAGGGCCGACATTGTAAGAAGGCAGGCCAGTTTTGAAGAAGCTGCCCAGATGAATACCCTCCTTGAAATGGCCGGGGAAGCTTCCGGCTTGCTTGACCTCTCCATTCCTGACAGAGACGGAAACGAGATCTCGCTCTCTTCATTGAAGGGAAAAGTGGTACTGGTGGTATTCTGGGCATCGGCTGACGAGGAGAGTATTATGTCATTACTTCAGTTAAAATCCACTTATAAAAGATACAGGGAAAAGGGATTCGAGGTATATGCCATTTCCCTTGATAATAAAAAGATTCCCTGGATGAATGCCATTGATTTTAATGAATTCAAATGGTACAATGTATCTGAACTCTCCTTCCCGGAGTCCAGAGCAGCCTTATTGTACAACGTGTCGGCAATCCCAACCTCTTTTCTGATTGACCGGGATGGCAATATTGTGTCTAAAAACCTTTATGGAAAAACCCTGGAAACCTGGCTCGATAATCTCCTATAATCCGTTCATGGCTGAAAAGAACCGCATATATTTTGCATCGGATATGCACTTCGGAATGCATCCTCCGGAAGAAAGTCTCAGACGTGAACGCCATTTTGTGGACTGGCTGGAAATGATACGGGCCGATGCTCTGGAATTATGGCTTCTGGGTGATGTTTTTGATTACTGGTTTGAATACCGGAAGGTGGTTCCCAGGGGATTCACAAGGTTCCTGGGGAAACTGGCAACCCTGAGTGATGAAGGAGTCGGTATTCATATTATCCCGGGTAACCACGACATCTGGATTTTTGATTATCTGCCAGGCGAAATCGGACTCACGGTTCACCGCAAATCCCAGCGAAGAAAATGGAATAACCATCTTTTCTATCTCGGACACGGGGACGGATTGTACAGTGGCGACGGCTTTTACAGAATCTTGCAGTGGTTTTTTAAAAATCGGATTATGCAGTGGTTATATGCCCGTATTCACCCCAACGGTTCAATGACGTTTGCACATTGGTGGTCGCAGCGAAGCCGCATGCAACATGGTACTTTTGGTATTTATAAGGGTATGGATAAGGAACACCAGGTTCAGTTTGCCAGAAAGAAGCTGTCTGAGGACCCGGAAATTGAATTCTTCATATTCGGTCACAGGCACATTCCCATTGATGTAAAGATCTCCGATAAAAGCCGTGTTATCTGCCTGGGGGACTGGATCGGTAACTTCACCTACGCCGTATTCGACGGTGAACGACTGACACTTAAGAAATACTTTGAGGACAAAGGCGAGATCATCACCGAATGACTCTGTTCTTGTTGCATATTTGAAGCTCACCGTTATTGCACCGGGGGGACAGCGGTGAAAAGTCATAAAAAAACCGCCCCGTGTCGATGAGGCGGTCTTTCATTTGTAACTTTTCTCTTTAACTGAACAGCCCGATGGTTACGGTCAGTCCTGCCATTACCACAGAAACCATGGTCATCAGTTTAATCA
>CAZIAU010000820.1:0-1686 GCA_964536755.1 uncultured Bacteroides sp.
CAGAAACGCTCCTAAATACTGGAAAATAAGTCCCAGAATAAACAGGATCACTACGGTTAAAAGGAATTTTTCCACCGGTTTTAATCCGGCTAGCATTGCTCTTTCTCCTGGTGGATTGAAATTGTTCTCCATAGATTTTATGGCGGGTCCGCCTCCATTTTTTCGTACTTTTACAGCGGATTTAATGCACAAAGAAAGCAATTTGAATCGTTAAAACCTATACTGATTATCCACCTGCCAAAAGTAATAATTAACTACTTGTGAAAATCAAAGATCTGGATCTTGGCGACAAACCTCTGTTCCTTGCACCAATGGAAGACATCACAGATCCTTCTTTCCGGTTCCTGTGCAAGAAATTTGGTGCAGACGTGATGTATACCGAATTCATATCGTCGGACGGGCTGATCAGAGATGGGGCAAAGAGTGTCAAAAAACTGGACATTTTCGATTATGAAAGGCCCATGGGAATTCAACTCTATGGGCACATTATAGAATCGATGGTGGAAGCGACTCACCGTGCCCTTGAATCCCTGCCTGAGCTGATCGATTTAAACTTCGGTTGTCCGGTCAGGAAAATAGCCAACCGGGGCGCAGGAGCAGGAATGCTGGCCAATATACCGCTGATGCTGGAGATGACCCGGAAAATTGTTGATGTATCGACCGTGCCCGTAACCGTTAAAACGAGGCTAGGATGGGATGACAACAGTAAAAATATTGTTGAAGTGGCAGAACAGCTGCAGGATTGCGGAATAGAAGCCCTTACCATCCATGGAAGGACACGTGCCCAGATGTATAGGGGAAAGGCAGACTGGACCCTCATCGGTGAAGTAAAACGCAATTCAGGTATGAAAATTCCCATTATAGGCAACGGGGATATCACCTCTCCGGCAGTGGCCAGGGCCGCATTTGATAATTACGGGGTGGACGGAATCATGATCGGAAGGGCGGCTGTGGGTAAGCCGTGGCTCTTTCGCCATATTAAACACTACCTGGAAACTAAAGAATTATTACCCGATCCTACAGTATCTGAGAAAGTGGATATGGCCAGACTGCAGTTTACGAAATCACTTGAGACAAAATCGGAGCCCGTTGGAATATACGAAATGAGAAGGCACTTTTCCAACTACTTTAAAGGGCTCCCCCATTTTAAAGAGATGCGACTGAAGCTGCTTACCACAACTGACGTGGATGAAATTTATTCTCTCCTGGATAAGATCAGGGAAAGATACGGTGAAACCAGACCTGAAATTTCCGGATCTTTCTGGGATAAATGAATCGTTGCTCAGGGCCAGGCAGGCCTCTTCACTCCAGTTCCAGCTTCTTTGGATAGTCAAGGTTATAATGCAGTCCCCTGCTCTCCTTCCTGGCCTGTGCCATTTTGATGACCAGGTACCCCACATTGATAAGATTCCTCAACTGGCAGATGCGCAGGGAGAGTCTCGATTTTTTATAAAGCTCTTCGGTTTCGCGGTAGATTATTTCAAGCCGCGCAACTGCTCTTTCAAGGCGAAGGTCGGAACGCACAATTCCCACATAATTGGTCATAATCTGCTTGACCTCCTTTAAGCTCTGGGTGATCAAAACCATCTCCTCGGGATGGGAGGTCCCGCTATCGTCCCAGTCCGGAATGTTATCCATAATTTTATATCCGGTAACATTCTGTGAGGCGTGCCTGACTGCCCGGTC
>CAZIAU010000821.1:0-1685 GCA_964536755.1 uncultured Bacteroides sp.
TGTCTATCTCCTCCATAGACATTGGATCTGTAGGTACCTCTGCTGCACCTATCCGGCAAACGATCTGGTCCACCTCCGGAAAATTGTCAATAAGTATATTTTCCATCCGTGTGGTCATTTCTACTGTATTGGAAAGAGATGTTCCGGTCTTCAATACAGGTTGGATCACGAAATCCCCTTCATCCAGTGTAGGCACAAATTCTCCTCCCATTCTTGAGAAAATCACTCCGGTAAAAACCAGGGATATAACAGCAAGGGTAAAAATCACCCATTTATGATCGTAGGACCACCGTATAACCGGATCGTATGAACGGTACATAAGCTTCATTATAAATCGAGTGACCGCAAATTGTTTTTCCTTTTCGGGCCGAAGGAAAAGAGCAGAGGCCACCGGGAGCCATGTGAGCCCGAAAAACATAGCTCCGAGCAATGCAAAACTGAATGAAAGTGCCATGGGGCGAAACATCTTTCCCTCAACCCCGCTGAGTGAAAGCACGGGGATAAACACGATCAGGATAATTACCTGTCCGAATATGGCCGAACTGATCATTTTTGCGGCACCGTCAAAGGTGATCCTGTCCATCAGGGTTTGCTTTTCATCCCCTGTTTTTGATCCCAGATCATCCCGTTCCAGGGTAAGTCTTATAGCAATAAATTCCACTATGATAACCGCACCGTCAATGATAATCCCGAAATCGAGCGCCCCGAGGCTCATCAGGTTGGCATCGATCCCGAACAGGTACATCATCGATATGGTAAAAAGAAGAGAAAGAGGGATGATGGAAGCGATAACCAGCCCCGAACGCAGGTTCCCCAGCAACAGCACTACAATGAAGAAGACAATCAGACAGCCAAACGAAAGGTTCTCCAATACGGTCAGTGATGTCTTCTGGATCAATTCGCTTCTTTCCAGTATGGGGTTTATAAAAACTCCCTCGGGAAGAGTTTCCTGGTCCTCTGCAACCCTCTCTTTGACTGCCTCTATAACCTTGTTTGAATTGGCATCCTTTAACATCATAATCTGGCCAAGTACTTTCTCTCCCTCACCATTAGCCGTTATGGCTCCGAAACGATTCGCGCTGCCAAAGCGTACCGTTGCAATATCCTTCACCAGGATGGGCATACCATTTTCGTTTTTGACTACTACCTGCTCCAGGTCTTCCAGGGAGTTGACAAGGCCATCCCCCCTTATAAAATAACTCTGATTCTGCTTTTCAATATAGGCTCCGCCAGCCACGCTGTTGTTCTTCTGGATTGATTCAAACACTTCCAGCAGAGAAATTCCCAGTCCCTTGATCCTTTCCGGATTTATGGCAACTTCATATTGCTTCAGATAACCTCCCCAGGTATTAACCTCCACCACTCCGGGTATCCCTGATAGCTGACGCCTGACCAGCCAGTCCTGTATGGTACGGAGTTCCATAATCGAATACTTATCTTCATACCCTGGTTCCGTATCCAGGATATACTGATAAATTTCACCGAGGCCTGTGGTGATAGGACCCATTTCCGGGGTGCCGAAACCTTCGGGGATATTGGCCGAGGCATTTTTAATCTTTTCAGCGATCAACTGGCGCGGAAGGTAACTTCCCAGCTTGTCCTCAAACACAATGGTCACAACAGAAAGCCCGAACTTTGATATAGACCGGATCTCGGTAACACCGGGGAGATTTGACATTTCAAGT
>CAZIAU010000822.1:0-1683 GCA_964536755.1 uncultured Bacteroides sp.
TGTAATGACTATTCTGATCCTGGGAATAATGTTTTCCAGCGGACTTGCGGCCATAATAAACATCATGCAATACTTCAGTCAGGCTACAGCCCTCAAGTCATTTGTGATCTGGAGTATGGGTAGCCTGGGGAATGTTACTGGACCCCAGTTACTGATCATTACAATTGCCATTATTCCGGTTCTGGTACTGAGTATGAGTTATGTAAAAATCCTGAATGGCATCATGCTGGGTGAAGAATATGCTGTTTCAATGGGGATCAGGATCCGCAGGACCAGAATTATAATTTTTGCATCAACCAGTATTCTGGCCGGAACCATTACTGCATTTTGCGGACCCATCGGTTTCATCGGCATAGCCGTCCCCCATATAACGAGAACTCTTTTGAAACGTTCCGATCACCGCATTCTGCTACCGTCAACTATGCTTACAGGTATGGCAGTGATGATTCTGAGTGATATTGTTTCCCAGTTGCCCGGCAGTGAGCGGATTTTGCCTATAAATGCAGTTACATCCCTTATTGGCATCCCTGTGGTAATATGGCTTGTCATCATGAACCGTAAGACTCATTCCTTCTGATTAATGAATAATACCGGCCGATCCATATGATTTCACTGAACTCCATGGCTATAGGATACAGCAGAAAGGAAATTCTGCTAAGAGATCTGAACCTTTCAGCGGAGAACGGAGAGCTGATAGCATTACTTGGGAGAAACGGCTCGGGGAAAAGCACGTTGCTGAAGACCATTCTGGGACTGATTCCGTTGCTTGAGGGCTCCTGCCTTCTTGACGGGATACCTGTTGGGGGATATGATCCCCGCCTGCGTGCCAGGAAGATAAGCTTTGTATCTTCTCAGGTGGCACAACTGCCAACCATAACTGTACGGGAGCTGGTTTCTCTTGGAAGGATGCCTCATACGGGCTGGTTTGGGAAATACGGAATATCGGACAGAGAACAAATAGATCGTGCGGTTAATGAAGTTAATCTTATTCATCTGCTGGACAGGAGACTGGATCAGCTGAGTGACGGTGAAAAACAGCGGGCAATGATTGCCAGGGCATTTGTTCAGGATACACCTTTTATGGTATTGGATGAACCCGCCGCCTTTCTGGATATACCCAACAAATTTGACCTTATCAGAATCCTTTCCAGGATCAGGGACGGTGGGAAAACGATCATCTATTCCACACATGATCTGGAGTCGGCTCTAATTAAAGCCGACAAGCTATGGGTAATACATGGTGGAAGTATACTGGAAGGAGCCCCGGAGGATCTGGGTATGTCCGGAATATTTGATGACCTGTTTTCCGGAGCAGGTATTTCATTTAATCAGACCGAACAGAGATTTCAGTTTAAAAGGGATATAAAAGGTAAAATCGGGCTCAAGGGTAATAATGATATTGCATTGAACTGGACAAAGAATGCAATTGAAAGGATGGGATTTACAGAGGGAGACAGGGATAGTCCGGTTACCATAGAGATTGTTCTGGCCGATGGAGTATATAACTGGATCGTCTCCGGGAGAGGCAATCAATATTCCTTTGGAAATATTTACATGATGGCCCGGTTCTTGACACAGGAAGAATAATTGAGTAATTTGTACAGTTAAATAAAATCTGATAAGATGAAAGTTAAAAAGATCATTGCCTATACGCTGTCAATTCTTGTTCTGCTTTTTTCTTTT
>CAZIAU010000823.1:0-1680 GCA_964536755.1 uncultured Bacteroides sp.
AATTGATATAATTGCCGTATCAGTGTTAAAAGTATTTTAACCGCATATGCGGATGTATAAGGACCAAAGTACCGGGACCCATCCTGGATTATCTTTCGGGTTGAAAACACCCTGGGAAATGGTTCGTTTTTAATACATATCCATGGAAAAGTTTTATCATCCTTCAGCATGATATTGTACCTTGGCTGAAATTTCTTTATTAGATTATTTTCAAGCAGAAGGGCGTCAGACTCACTGCTTACAATTATATATTTCAGATCAGCGATTTTGTCTACCAGAACCTTTATTTTAAAAGATTCAAATTTTTTTTTGTTAAAATATGAAGAAACCCTCTTCTTTAAGTTCTTTGCCTTACCAATGTAAATGATCTCTCCTTTCCCATCATAAAACTGGTACACCCCGGGTTGATCGGGAAGTGATTTTATGATGGTGAGAATTCTACTATGATCGCTCATGATATACTTAAAAATGACCATTCTATTTCGGCCCGGGGTAAGTATTAATTCCAAATATTGAATTCTAAGAGCCTTTATATGTGGTATAACGTACCTGTTTTCCTGTATAACTCACTCATTTGCATATATTTTTAATAATTTTCCCATGACGGGGCCGTTTTCCTGTAAATATTCAATCCAGGAGAAGATTCCTGGAAAATAATTGATTTTACTTTCCTTCAAACGATATAACAGATTCAACGGAGTATTTGGCCAATTTCTTTCTTCCTTCAAGTTCAGGAAGTTCTACCAGAAAAATGACTCTTACTATTATACCTCCAAGTTCTTCAACCAATTTACATCCGGCTTCCGCAGTTCCCCCGGTTGCCAGTAGATCGTCCACCAAAATGATATGATCTCCAGTATTAATTGCATCTTCGTGAACTTCCAGGGCATCTTCGCCATATTCCAGCTTATATTCAATTCTCCTTTTCTTTGAGGGAAGCTTGCCGGGTTTTCTCATCATCACAACTCCCCCGCCAAGTTTGCCTGACAGTGCTCCCGCAAGCAAAAAACCTCTTGCTTCAATTCCAACAATCTTATCATACGCTATAATTCCTGAATTGTCATCCTTTAAACATCCGGTCAATTGATCCAGTGCAATACTCATTGCTTTGGTATCCTGAAATATTGTCGTAAGATCCCTGAATAAGATTCCTTTTCTTGGATAATCTGGGATTGACCTTGTATTCATTTTCAGGTAATTTACAGCTTCTTCCTTTTCCATAATTTCTAAGTTGACCAGACTAAATGTCAATTTATCAAATTTGTTCCACGTGGAACTATCTACCCATATATATTAACAAAACACTAACATCACTTGGAGATACTCCGGATATTCTGGAAGCCTGTCCAATTGTCCTGGGTTTAATTCTTGATAGTTTCTGTCTTGCTTCAGTTGATATACTCTTTAATCTATTATAATCGAAGTTCTCATCCAGCTTTATTCTTTCAAGTCTTTGTATTTTATCAGCCATTTGTTTCTCGCGAACAATATATCCTTCATATTTAATATCTATTTCTGCCGCCTCCATAATTTCATCTGCCCTTTTTCCGCATTTATTATATATCTTTCTTAATTCTAGGAGTTGTATTCTTGATCTTAAAAATAGATGTGTTTTTCTTACTCATTCCTGCTATCATCGTAGTACCTTATATTCCTACATTATTATTGGTAGGACGCTCT
>CAZIAU010000824.1:0-1672 GCA_964536755.1 uncultured Bacteroides sp.
GATCTTCCAGCGGGGAATTGAACCTCGGTCTCCTCCATGACAGGAAGATCCGGACTATTTGCAGGATTGGTAAAGAATTCGATGGTTTTTGCTTTCAATTGCAACCGGTCCATCTCTTCTCCACCTACCATTAGGCGGTCGCTTCGGTTGAGCAAGACCACCAGTACATTGCGTTTGTTCACCTTTACATCTGTTATCTGATCCTTCTCAGGTTCAGGAGGTAAAAGCCGGGTAATGCCCGTATCAATGTCCATGGTGGTTGTGACCAGGAAGAATATCAACAGAAGAAAGGCTATGTCCGCCAGTGATCCTCCGTTAACTTCCGGTGTTTCTCGTGCCATTTGTTTCTGTTTTTCTGAAAATTTTACTTAAATGCCCTTGAAATAATGGCATATAAAATTGACGCAAAGGCCAATCCAAATAGCATATATGTCCCAAAGAGGACAGTATCGATTATTTTCAGGATTCCCGGATCGCTGTTATCGGTCCCTGTATATCCGACTATATCAATGGGTGTATCAGATGATAACAGATAAGCTATTACCACCAGGGCAGCCGCTCCCACAAGTACTGCAAGGAGCCGTATAAGGGCCTTGGGATTTGAAATAACAGCAATTAAAGGGAAAACGATGGCTGCAATAGCAGTAAAAAGCAGCAGGATATAAGCCCATATCAGAGCAATATCCGTACGGAACCAGACCAGATACTCCCAACTTGAAAGGTTTTCTTTCAGATTTGGTTTGCCGGTATCAGATTGATCGGATGTTGCAGCTGCCCCGGGCGCCGAAGCCTCATCGATTGCGGCTATCTCCTCAACGAAAACAGAATCGGATTCCGCAACGGCAGCAGAATCAACCTCCGTTGAATCTACAGTTGGTAACGCAGCTGGCAGGTCCTCATCTATCGGATTCGTGATCTCCTCTACTCTCAATTCAAGGTCGTCGTAATCAACGGTCTTGGGGCCAGCATAGAAGAACAGAATCACAAGCACGGAAATTCCCGCCACCACATATAATATGATTCTAGTTAAATTTGAAAAAGCCATAGCTTCTTATTTTTTAAGATTGTGTTTTACCAGAAGGTCTACGAGTGATATGGAAGCGTCCTCCATCTTGTTGACAATGCTGTCGATCTGAGACACCAGGTAGTTGTAGAATACCTGAAGCACAATGGCAACCATAAGTCCGGTAACCGTGGTGATCAGGGCTATTTTAATACCACCTGCAACAATTGTAGGAGAAATATCACCCTGCTGCTGGATCTTATCAAAGGCATCGATCATACCAATAACCGTACCCATGAAACCAAGCATTGGGGCAATGGCGATGAAGAGGGAAACCCATGAGAGATTTTTCTCCAGGAGCCCCATTTGAACACTTCCATAGGAAACAACTGATTTTTCAACCACATCAATACCTTCTTCCACACGGTCAAGGCCCTGGTAGAAAATGCTGGCCACCGGGCCCCGGGTATTCCTGCAAATCTCTTTGGCCGCTTCAACTCCGCCCTCATTCAGGGCTTCTTCCACAGAGGAAATAAGTTTGTCTGTGTTGGTGGAGGCCAGGTTCAGGTAAATAACCCTCTCAAAAGAGAGTGCCAGACCAAGTATCAATGTCAGCAATATTGCGCCCATAAAGCCGGCGCCACCTTCAATGAATTTTGTTTTCAGCGT
>CAZIAU010000825.1:0-1670 GCA_964536755.1 uncultured Bacteroides sp.
ACTCTGGGTATTTTTATATTCGGGGTGCTCCTGTTCTTTAAGTACATCCCGATGATTGCCATCAGCGAGGTTAAGGCGGTGAACAAATACCAGTTAAAACAAAAATAGACTGCATATGGACTCACAATATTTGATAGGCGTTTTCGATGCGGAAGAGAGATTGCTTTCAGCTTTCAGGAAAATGAAAGAGGAGGGGATCGAAATTGAGGATGTTTTTACACCATACCCCGTTCATGAGATCCTCCATAAACAAGGCAGAAAATCAAGAATAACCGTAGTAGGTTGGTTTTACGGATTTTTTGCATCCATCGCTGTGCTGGCTTTCCTGTTTTATACTGCGGTTATTAACTGGCCCCTTAATTACGGGGGGAAACCCAGCAATGCATTCCCTTCATTCCTGGTGATCACCATAGTACTCACCATACTAAGCATCACCATACTCAGTCTGTTCACCTTCTCCTGGAGGGCCAACCTCTGGCCGAGTAATGAGAAACCCATATACCACGAAGGGGCAACGGATGATAAATTTGTGATCCTGGTGGACAGGGATAAGGTTGATGAGGGCAAATTCAACTCGGTGATGAGAGAAACAGGTGCCATAGAAGTAATTGAAAAGTAAAGCTGACGGCATGAAGAAGATTTTTATCATATTTGCAGCAACCGGTTGTCTGGTAGTGGTTTCGTGCGACCGGACAAGGTCCAGCACAGGATGGGATTATATGCCCGATATGTACTATTCAAATGCATATGAATCCTATACTCCAAATCCCAATTTTAAGGATAACCTTACCATGAGAACACCTGTGAAAGGAAGTGTCCCGAGGGATATGGTACCCTTTGACTATGAAAAAAGTGATGAAGAGAGGATTGCGGCCGGGAAAGAACTGGTCAATCCCCTGGAAGCCAGTGAAGAAAACCTGGTCAGGGGTGAAGAGGCCTATGGGATCTTTTGTATTTCATGCCACGGACCCAAAGGGGATGGGAAGGGCTTCCTCTTTACCAGCGGACGTTATCCATATCCTCCGGCCAATCTGCTCGACGATCAGGTGAAGGAGCTAAAGGACGGATCAATCTACCACACGATTACATTGGGATACGGCATCATGGGGGCTCACGGGGGCATGATCCTTCCCGGTGACAGGTGGAAGATTATCCTCCATATCAGAAAAAACCTGCAAAAGTAGACGGCCAAAAATTTCAACTATGGAAGAAAAAATCAAGCTATCCCGCATCTATATTTTGGCAACCCTGGTCATGGTTGTGGTGGGCATTGCAGCCCTGGTATTTACTTTTGTAAAGGATCCTGACCGGGCGTGGGCCAATTACCTGCTCAACAATGTTTATTTCGTTTCCCTGTCGGTCGGGGCCGTACTTTTCCTCACCATACAACGGGTTACACACTCGGGATGGTCGGCCGGTTTCATTCGTGTCCCGGAGGCAATGGGAGGATATCTCCCCGTTGCTGCAATCCTTTTCCTGGTCATGGTGCTGGGAGCCCATTCACTTTACCACTGGGCCCATACCGATGCAGTGGCGCAGGATCCAGTACTGGCGCATAAAGCCCCGTTCCTGAACCTTACTTTCTGGGTAGTGCGGATGGTAGTATACTTTGCACTGTGGATCCTGATGTTCATTCTTATAAGGCGCCTTTCCGTGAAAGAGGATGCTGT
>CAZIAU010000826.1:0-1658 GCA_964536755.1 uncultured Bacteroides sp.
TTGTACATGAATTGCTCTGGTTCCTGAGGGGGGATACCAATACTGAATATCTTAACAAAAACGGGGTCCGGATCTGGAATGAGTGGGCCGATGAGAACGGGGAACTGGGACAAATCTACGGATACCAGTGGAGAAGCTGGACCGCACCCGATGGTAAAACCATTGACCAGATTTCAGCCACAATCAATTCCATCAGGGAGGATCCTCATTCACGCAGGCATATAGTCAGCGCATGGAACGTGGGAGAGCTGGACAAGATGGCCCTGCCTCCCTGCCATATCCTTTTCCAGTATTATGTATCCGGTGGAAAACTATCCTGCCAGTTGTACCAGAGAAGCGCTGATATTTTCCTGGGAGTACCTTTCAACATTGCCTCCTATTCCTACCTCCTTATGATGATGGCGCAGGTTACCGGACTCCAGCCGGGTGAGTTCATCCATACCCTGGGCGACGCTCATATATACCTCAATCATCTGGAGCAGGTCAGGCTACAGATGAAAAGGGATCCCAAACCACTTCCTACGGTCAGGCTCAACCCGGAAATCAGGAACATTTTTGAATTCAGATACGAAGACTTTTCCATCGAAAACTATAATCCCCACCCCCATATCCAGGGTGCAATCTCTGTATGAAATGAAACAGAAAATCCTGCATAATATTTCCATAATCGTGGCCATCGCCGAAAACAATGCCATCGGCAGGGATAACAGGTTACTGTGGCATCTTTCGGATGATCTTAAAAGGTTTAAGAAGCTGACCACGGGGCATACGCTCATTATGGGACGCAATACATTTCTTTCCCTTCCCGGGGGAGCCCTGCCAAACCGCAGGCATATCGTTATCTCCGATGTGGCCGGTGAACAATTTGAAGGATGTGAGATGGCACGTTCGATTGAGATGTCCATTTCCTTGGCAGGTGACGGGGAGGAGTGTTTTGTGATAGGGGGAGGAATGGTCTATGCACAGTTTCTGCCCATAGCCGGTAAGCTATACCTGACTCAGGTCCACCATTCCTTCCAGGCTGACACCTTTTTTCCCGAGATCGATTTTGGAGAATGGAAAGCGCTCCACTCGGAGAGTGTTGAAGCCGGGGAGAAAAATGATTACTCGCACACCTATACCGAATACATAAGAATTTAATCCCCCATATTGTGGATCAAATCTGAAATCACTATTTTTCCAACCGAAAACCAAAAAAATAAGTTATGAAAAAGCCCCTTTTCACACTTCTTGCAACTCTTTTTTTTCCTTTGCTCCTCAATGCACAGGCAGAAAAGATTGCAGGGACCTGGTATAATGACGACAAGACTTCGGCCATTCAGATAACCAGGGAGAGCGATGGAAAATTCGATGGGATAATTGTCTGGCTGGATGAACCCAACGAGAACGGCAAACCTAAGATCGATGATGAAAATCCCGATCCAAAGCTTGCTACCCGTCCCATCATGGGTTTAAAGATTGTGAACAATTTCAGGTACAGCTCCAAAAAGAAGATCTGGGAGAACGCAACAATATACGATCCAAAAAACGGCAAGACCTATGATTGCTTCGCATGGTTCGAAGGCGGGGACAACAACACTCTATACCTGAAAGGTTATATTGCCGGTATTAAGGCCCTTGGACGTAAAACCGAGTGGACCAGAAAGTATTAGCGGTGC
>CAZIAU010000827.1:0-1652 GCA_964536755.1 uncultured Bacteroides sp.
CCAGGATATAGAAACCTAAATTTTCAAAATACTGCTCGTGGCGTTTCTTATCCGGATTGTAATGAACCTCAGTCAATGGCTGGCCAACCACTGATTCTCCTCCAAGCCTGTCATAAAGCGGAAGAAAATCAGCATAAATGATATGCCCGTTAACATAACGAACGCCCGGCTGTTCAGGGGCCGGCACAGCGGGCTCGTCAATACCCATCTCCACACCCAACGGAGCCAGATGAACACGCTGCGCTCCTGACAGCATGGGATCAAATACCATTAAGCCACCAACAGTGTACTGGCATTTGGTATTCCCTTGAATGTCTAACGAGGAAATTGCTGTTCCCAGGGTATTCAGACCATCGAGTCGATCATAAAACTCACGAAACAGCGGATCGATGCTGTAAGTGCTCTCCGAGACCGGTGTCGAAAGCGGTCCAACCTCTACCTCTTCACACCCGGCAGTTAAGAAAACGATGGCGAGGAATAATATGAAGAATTTCTTGGGCATTTGAGAAAACATGGAAGAAGGCAACACAAAATGGATTATATCATCTCTGCTGTCACGGACTGTTCCAGATCAGATAATCATCCTTGACACAAAACTTTTCATCCGTTTGATTGTCGATACAGACCTGATAAGGGACCAGGGTGCCGTTTGGAGCAGAAATGGGCTGCAGGGTCAGTTCTGTCCGACCTTCCTTGCCCGTTGGTGGCAGTGTGAAAGACTGCTGCGTGCCGTCTGGTAGGGTGAGTGTCAGGGTTGGCTTGATGTTAATGAGCGGGATTTTGTTCTCCTGGACACTGACTTCAATTCGCTGTTCCTGATTCGAGGCAACTCGAGGGTTGCTTTCCCAGACCTGCAAACTGACCTCACGGGGGGCCTGGGTGTTTTCGATCTTCTGATTGCCTGATTGGTTGTAAATCTCCTTATACATATAACCCAAACCAACCGGACGAATGATCAAACCCTCGGGTGTTCCCTGGTGTTCTTCCATACATAAATATTTGAAGCATTGCCAGTATACATTGTCTCCCAAGAGATCGTATTTCGTAATCGGGGGACCAGATACTTTTAAGCCACCATGAAGATTGATGTAATACAGGAAATACGAAGGCACGTTATAACCCTGATCCCCTTGCACCGGATAAAAATACATGGTCGGATCACTGCTTGCTTTTTCCAGTAGATCCGGGAATATCTTTAGATTCTCCGGAAGTTGTAGAAGTGGAGTTTCATTTAGATTCTGTGGATCAACTGAAACGACCACATTTTCAAAAATCTGTTCCAGCTTCCCATCAGGGGTCAGGTAAGGCTCAGTCAAAGCAAAACCGGTCAGGTCCGACCCAAGCCGGGCAACCGCATCACTGAGCAAGTTTGAAGGCAATGAGCGGAGTATTATAGGCAGATTCATCTTACAACATTCACCAGTTACCTCCGCGGGTCCACCAGCCTTTCCATCCTTGAACAAGAAGGGAATGTAAAAATTTAACTGATTTTTTTCGATATCCAGGTCGAATACAGATTCGTGGGGGAAATCGATGATTGCATTTAGTGGCGGTGAGGTTCTACATTCCAAATCGCATTCCCATGCTCCGTAAGCGAGCAAGTGCACCGATTCGCTTGAAGCATCCTGCAGAAGATAGAAACCTACATTCTC
>CAZIAU010000828.1:0-1650 GCA_964536755.1 uncultured Bacteroides sp.
CTGTTGAATGGGCTTTGTTTATTATTTCAATTATTATATTAATCACATCTCTTTATACTCTGGTGATATCTTCAATTAATAAGGAGAAGGATGCAAAAGTTTGTGAAGGGATGTTATGGGGATATATAATGGGCTGGATGTTTTCAGTTATGTTTTCGATAGTCATTTATTCTATCACAAGCAGTTTAAAAATATCATCAACCAATCTTCAATCATTTCTAATAACCCTTCAATTATTAATTCTTATATACACTCTGTCTAGCGATATTTCAGATATTCTCTTTGCTTCTTTTAACATAGAATTATCCGCTGAAGTACTTGGAGATAAAGTCATATTAGATCTTGGTTTGGCTACTTTTGGTATAATTATCGGATCAATCTTGATGGGAATTGATAAACAGGGTGATAAGAAAATATTTATTTTTGTTGGTGTAATGGCTCTTATTTTGTTCTCTATTCCATTTTTTCTGATTTTTGAATCATATAATTAATTTTTTTTTTTTTCTTATTCTATAAACTAATGTATATTTTAAGATTTATAGTTTAAAATGCTAATTGCATATTTAAAGGGTTTAATAATTTGTATAATAAATATCTAAAGATATAATATAATAACTCAAGATCATGAATCGAATACACTTATTTTGACAATCTATATTATGAAAATATCAATTTCCGAAAAGTAATTAATTAACACTACAAATATGTGGTATAAAACAATATTACGAGACTTTTTTTTAAGAAATTTGACTAAATCTGTTTTTTATCGCAATTACCACGTCAATTCATAATCTATGGGTTCAGCGATGTTAATTATATCGAAAAAATGAATTAGCTTAGGAATCTGGTGAGATCTTGAATTTTTCCTCAATCTCCTTTTTGTCTAATTGATATTGTGTGGTAAAAAAATGTTTTATTTTTCGTAGGTTTACCGGAATATTCAAATCTTCACCCCATTTTTTAATGAATTCAAGCACTTCCTTTGTCTTTTTCTCATGAATCATGATACAAGTCAACCGTATCGTCTTGGTTTCTGTTCCGATAAAAATCAAATCATTATCAACATCATGCTTGTTTTTTACAATTTCAATTGTTTCTAAATTATCGATATTTTGTCGAAAATAGAGTCTATTTTGTATGTATACTTCAAATTTAAGATCTGAGAATGTTAGTCTAACGTATTTAACGGATTGGAACGATTTTGCAGCTTCCCAGTATAAAAAGAGAAGCACTGGATCTATGGCACAAATACCAATAAAAAAGTAAAGTTTAATCCCATATTCATTAATGAATATTCCAATAAGAGGGGATATAATAAAATATAATACAGGTAAGATCACATTATAAGAGATAATGGCTCCAATCCAAGCTCTCTTGTTTATCTTAATGTCTTTTATATTTGGCTCATCTATTAAATTGTCTATTTTTATCATTAATCTTATTTTCGTAGACCAGTTCAGGTAAGATTTATGATAATGGTATGAGGCGTTTTGCGTATTCTTCAATCTTTGGCTCTGTGAATATTGTCAGAGAAGATAATGCTTCTATAAGTTCATCTTTTTCAACGCCAATCTTATCGGCAGTTTCTTCACATTTTGATTTATTGATATGGTCTTTTATCATAGAGCTGCATACAATTGCTCCAATCTT
>CAZIAU010000829.1:0-1647 GCA_964536755.1 uncultured Bacteroides sp.
CTCTATAAGACAATGAAGAAACGTTGATTGGATCGTTACCGGGCAAGCCATTAATCACATTTCCATAACTGCACCAATCGTATTTCAAATAGTCGAAACCCCACTCAGAATAGCTCCGGGCATCCTGCTCTTCATGACCATAACTTCCTGCACAACCACCACAGGTCCAGGGTCCCGGGCTGGAATAAAGCCCAATTTTTAATCCTAGGCTATGAACATAATCGGCCAGTTCCTTCATGTTTCCAAATCTTTTATTTGGAATAATAACACCATCTTCGTCGCGCATCTCCCCTTGTAAAGACGGATCTTTTGAGTTGCGATGGTTTTGCCAGAAATCGTCGATATTGATATAGGTCCAACCGTGATTGATCAGGCCGCTGTTAACCATAGCTTCGGCAGCACGTTTTACCTTTTCTGCTGAAACTTCCCCGGCAAAGCAATTCCAGCTGTTCCAACCCATTGGAGGGGTCAGGGCAATTTTATCTCCACATTCTATACGTAATGTCTTTTCGTCCTTACCTTTTGCATTTTTAGCTATCAGCGTAACCATATAGCTTCCATTTTGTGACAGTTGTCCTGTAATCACCCCTGTCCGGGAATTTATTTTCAAACCATCGGGTAAATCGATTGCTGAAATATCTATTGGCTGGTCTCCGGTTACCGGAACTTTGAAATAAAAAGGCGATCCGGGACGTACCCCAAACACTCTGGCACCATTAATTCTGGGTTCTGCCGGTGGAGGTGGAGTGAGTATATAGGGTTCACTGGAAACCGGATTATAGGTCTCAAATGTTGTGACATTTTTCGCTTCAATCCTGGCATTGGCCCAATTTACGTGGTCATAATAGTTACCGTTTCCTCCGTCGTTTACTACCAGCTGAAGTTTTTGGATGCCGGTAAGGGGTACAGAACAAGTTTTAGCTTCGTCTCCCAGCCTCATTATTCCACTTGACCACAATTTTTCGCCATCGCCATACACCTCAAATTCTACCGCCGGGCGCTGGCCTTTCACTTCATCATCAATGCCAACTTCAGCGTTAAATTCAAGAGCTTTTCCCTGAAGCAAAATGGTAAAAAGGCTTTCCGCATGTGTGCCTAAGCCTCGCTCATATGTTTTACCGGCAATGGTCATTGTATTTCCATCAAGAGATTTGTTTTTTGAGGGCATTCCATACCCTTGAGTTATCGTAGTCAGATCCAATTCATCGATCCAAACTGTTTGAGCCGACATAGGATCAATTCCCATCAAACTAAGAAAAACCATCAAAAAGGCTGCAAGCACAATCTTTGTATTGAAAGATATTATTCCATATTTTAATTTCATAGCTTAAGTTTTTTTACAAGAATAACATGTTGTTTTCTTAGTGTACGGCGATAACGCTATTTATACTGTTTACTTAAATTTTGCTTCAACTTTTTTGCCGGAATAGTCAATAATTCGATTGAATTTTTTATCAGGAATATCGCCAATCCCGTTTTTTTCAGATACCATTACAATATTAAATCTGCGTTCATTTAGCATACCGGGGAATTCGCCTTCCCTGTTTCCAATGCTTAGTAATTTTTTTGCATCGTTCCAGGTGAAAGTAGTGGTTGAATATTTCCCTTTCTCATAATTGTAATTGTCATTTTCGTCTTCGTACAGTG
>CAZIAU010000830.1:0-1642 GCA_964536755.1 uncultured Bacteroides sp.
GTCTATTTCTTCCAGGGCTTCCTTACTGACCTCTTCCATCTCTTTCTTTATCTTCTCCCAGTCAAATTCTTTCAAAACGTCCTTGCGGGCTTCCTCCATCTCACTCTTTATCTCATCCCAGTTCATTTCTTCCAGGGCCTCCATCCGGGCTTCCTCTATCTCCTTCCTTATCTCATCCCAGTCGATATCTTCCATAGCTTCCATAAGGGCTTCCTTATGATTGTTTTCAACCTCCCCCCGGATTGTATCATATTGGACATAGTCATCCTCCGCTTTGGAGAAATTCTGACTAAATCCTGTAATTGACAACAGAATTGCCAGTCCACATGCCATGAGCAACAGTGTGGACATTCTTTCTCGAATATTTGTTTTCATGTCGGATTGATTTAAAATTTTCTTTATTCGATTAAAAAATTGTTATTGATCCTCCTTCAGAGCATAAAATCGTATTAATTACGATGTTTTTAATTTTCTTCCGGAAAATCATCAGAACTGAAGACTATGGCTTCATAAGTATAAAGTTTGGCCTCTTTCCATCCGTTCCAGCCGATTCCAGCCTTATGTCTGGCACAGTTTCCAAGGAATTCATCGATTGACCAGTTTTGCTCCGTTGCAACCTGCGGAAGAAATGTCCCCCTGCGGTTATCTTTTTCCATATAAATTCCGTGCCTGCCCAGTATGATCTCATTTTTATCCGAGATCTGCTTTCTTGGGGACAGAACACTTAATTCTATTTTCAGACTGTCCAGTTCTGATGGCTGAATAGGAGAGAACCTTGAATCGGAAGTTGAAGAGGAGAGGGCCATGTTCTTTACATTATCTGTAAGAGTATTCGCCTCCGAAAAGGTTCCAATACAACCTCTCAGCCTGCCTTCAACGTAGAGTGAAACAAAAACCCCGCACTTGATCTGACCTGCATCATCTGTTCCGATATCCGGTCCTTTATTTAATATCGTTGGGTCCAGATGCCTGTAAATGGCCTGTCGGGCCATACAGAGCAGACTTCTCTTATGGTCATCAGAGAGCATCATTGAAATAAAATCATTGAAATGTAATCGACTACCTCCCGGGAAGGTGTAACCTGACCGGAATGCCCTTTTGCCAGGATCTCACTGCGGTAATTTTCATTGCAAGAACGGGCATATTCCATCAACACCATAATTGGACCGTAACCACATACAGAGATGTGGAATTCTTTTACTGCCTGTTCCACACCAGACGAATTCCCTGACAGGATCTGGTCAATGACCAGCTGGTCCTTTTCCATCCCTTTATCGGGAGACAGGAAATGGGAAAAATCACTTGAAGCGATAACCATTGTTTTCCTCCCGGTGACCTCAATTGCTTTACTAATCTTGCTGGCAATGCCGGAAGCACTCGTATAGCTCTGATCAAGAAGGCAGACCGGAACAATAGAAAATGAATCTTCAGGCAGATAGTATTGCATAAAAGGTATTATCACCTCGGCTGAATGCTCTCTCACATGTGATAAATGGTCAAACGGTAAATTCATTACACTTGCCAGTTCATGGTCCAGTTTAACCTCACCAACGGAATTTATCCAGGTATCAGAATCATCGATTGCCACCGGAAGTCCAAGCCCTGTATGATTGGGATGTATAATAATGAATGTATCCGGAAT
>CAZIAU010000831.1:0-1640 GCA_964536755.1 uncultured Bacteroides sp.
AGTTGTGCTCAGCCTTAATTTTTCAATTTCATCATTGATAGATAGATCTTTCTCAATGTATGTATCGGTCACCGGGAGATATGCTTCAGGCTGGTAATAGTCATAGTAGCTCACAAAATACTCCACGGCATTTTCCGGAAAGAATTGTTTGAATTCGCTGTAAAGCTGAGCGGCAAGCGTTTTGTTGTGACTCAACACCAATACGGGCCTGTCCAGCTCCTGGATAACGTTGGCCACTGTAAATGTTTTTCCGGAACCGGTTGCTCCCAGCAGGGTCTGGTGACGATCCCCTGCCCGGAATCCTTCAATAAGCTGCTCAATGGCCTCGGGCTGGTCTCCAGTGGGATTGTATTCCGAAGTTAGTTTAAAATCCATCTTACCAGGTAAATACCACGTAAACGGGAAGGTGATCTCCCGGCCCTCCATAATACTGGGGACCACCATAAGTTGAAGATGGCGGCCTGACACCGTATTTCTCATTGTCATACAGCATCCACTCCTCTTTTAATATGCGCCCGCCATCAAATCCTGTGGAAAGGCCCCTTTCCTGGTTCAGCAGATTGTATGAAATTATAATCTGGTCCAGCATGTTCCAGTGTCCATGGTAAAAGTAGGTTCCTTCACCCTCTCTGTTATGCAGATCATAATGAAGGTTATAGTATTCACCCATCTGGATATTCCTGCGTTTATCGGAAGCGGAGAGTCCGTTAGTGATACTCCTGTTGGTGGGTTCATCATTGAAATCACCCATGATGATCACCTTGAATTCAGATTCTCTGGATAACAGCAGATCAAGTTGTTTCCTCAGGCTGATAGCCGAAAACATCCTCTGGCGCTCCGTTTCCGGCTGACCACCACTTCTGGATTTCCAGTGATTCACAAAAATATGAAGGTTGGATCCATCGGGTCCGGTGCCAATTACATGCAATATTCCCCTGTATCTGTAGTCAGGATCCACAGGGTCCTCGATAGGGACATAACTGTGTGATCTGTATTTGAAAAGATCGGGCCTGTAAAGCAGGGCGCATTCAATACCCCTTGGATCTTCTCCGTCATCATGCACAATCTCATATTCTCCCCTTCTTATCCCCCTGATATTTATCAGGTCCTCCAGGACCTGTCTGTTCTCTATTTCAGCAAGCCCGATCAGGGCGGGTAGTTCCTTTTCAGGGAGGGAGAGAATTACTCTGGCCAGATCAGTTAATTTCTTATGGTATCGGTCAAAGGTCCATTTCTTTTCACCGTTAGGTGTATATTCATCGTCATCGATCCCCGGGGCATTGATCGTGTCAAAAAGGTTTTCAACATTATATGAAACCACCACAAAGGCATGTTCCGCTTTCTGTGAAATACCCTGAAGCGTTGTGATTATAGTTAACAGAGTAACTATCGCTGTTTTCTGCATCATATCTGCTTATGGATTACTGCAAAGATATCAAAACAAAAAAAATTGAATTACTTTAAAAAAGGATTTAATTTTAATTGATATGGGACAAAGACAGGAAGAGCTGTTAAAAAGGATACAGAAACTGGTTAAGCAGAACCAGGACCTGATCGATAAGAACGAGAAACTGCAGAAAGCGGTTACGGAACTTACCGAGCAGAATGAAATGATCCAATTGCGCCTGAAGGAATCCAAG
>CAZIAU010000832.1:0-1634 GCA_964536755.1 uncultured Bacteroides sp.
AGGGCTTCACTGGATGACGCGTCCCGACGATGGTCTCGCGATCGATCCGGAGAGCAGGATCCAGGTAGGCCAGTGGCAGAAATGGGACGAGGTTGCAGGTGACACGATGATAGTATATGGACTCGATACAAGACAGGGTCCCATTGAGCCCTATAACGGGGGTTATACGGGATATTACCTTCGCAAATACCTTGATGAGTCCGCAAACGGGCAGTATGAGGGTGAGGATGTTCCGTGGCGCTATTTCAGGTATGGGGAAATACTGCTCAATTATGCCGAAGCATGCATTGAGCTGGGGGAAGATGCAGAAGCCCGCACCTATATCAATATGATCAGGAAAAGGGCAGGTTTGCCCGACATCACCGAATCGGGAGATGCACTGCGGGACAGGTATCGTCACGAAAGAAGGATTGAACTGGCCATGGAAGATAACAGATTTTATGATGTGCGCCGCTGGGTAATAGGAGAGGAAGGATACAGGTCTGTGACAGGTGTTAAGGTCGTATATGAGCTTCAGCCGGATCATTCAACGGCGACAGTTCCCACCATTACTCCGGGTGTCCCGGTTCAGGACAGGTCGTGGGATAACAAAGCCTATTTCTTCCCGTTCAGCAGGGATGAGATGAACAAGAACAGTAATTTAATTCAGAATCCCGGATATGGGCAATAATAAGTAATGTTTGTAGTTGAGTCAGATTTACGGAGGGTGTCTCAAAAGGGCACCCTCTTTTATCACTGTTTTGCTGCCTTGATCCACCGGCGCTGACTGACCTTTACAGGCCCGTCTATCAGTTCAGGCTTGTTATAGGAGTTGAAGAAGGAATCGTAGAATCCCGGATCCTTCTGGGGAAGGAGAAAAGGTTTCATGAACTGCCCGTCCGGATCCAGATAGCTGATGTAGAGTCTGGTATATCGCCCATCGTATCTCCTGCTGCTGAATATTACCCATCTGCTGTTCTTTGACCAGGAATGGAAGCTGTCGGCTTCACCGGAGTTGATTGCTTCCTGGACAATCTGTTTACCCGTGGCAAGGTCCACCAGGCAAAGGTCCGCATCCCTGTGCCAGATCGGGAATGTCCCGTAATCATGGATGGTGAACAGAAGGTATTTTCCGTCCGGTGATATGACTGGGAATGAAGCACTTTTTTGCTGTTCCGATGCCATGTATACCGGAACAGTCTCCCCGAAACTGCCCTCAACGGGATCAAATCCGATTCGGTAGATGTCATACCTGATGGAATCAAACGGTGTAGCAGCACCGGCATCTGTCCGGCTGAAATAAAGGGAAGTTCCGTCAGGGGACCAGCAGGGAAAGGTCTCCATGTGCCGGTCCCCCCTGGTTCCCGGCACGTGGGTCACGCTTTCCGTGGCCGTATTGTAGAGTATCAGGTCAGAATGCCTGTCCAGGACCTCGATAGTCTTTTCCGGATCCGCATGGAAATATTGTTCTATTTTATTGGTGGAAAAAGCGATGTAATTTCCGGAAGGGTGCCAGGAGGGATATACACCGGCTGAGATTGTTTCCTCTCTTTTCAGATTCACCTTTTCAATATCATTTCCCATTTTGATCATGGTGCCTCCCACAGAACCCCTGATGTGAAACAGCATATTTTCGGGTTTTCCGTTACAAAAAG
>CAZIAU010000833.1:0-1628 GCA_964536755.1 uncultured Bacteroides sp.
GCAAGCTTATTATTGCAGAGCAGGGATCTACGTCAGTTTATCCCATGCAGCACCTGGGACAAAAATGGGGTTACTGGATACCCTATGTGTCAAATTCAAAGATCCTGCCGGTGGAGCATGCAAAAAGCAACAGGATCTTCAACGGCCCTTTCGGTATGGTCGAGAGTGCCAACACAGGCGGTGCTTCGCAAGGCTACCTGAGTGATCTCAATAAGAATGTCTCGGTTCTCGCAACCAATAGTACCGGTCAACCCACGCTTATCATCGACTGCGTGACACGGGATTTGATCTGCTGCGATGCCGATGTCTTTACTGATCTGGGAGGTCTTTCCGACAGCCCGGATATACTTAATGAACAGGACAGGTTCTGGGCAAATACGATTGCATTTATGGATAGTCTGAGCGATGCTCCGCCTCCTGCCCTTATTCAGCTTGCCGGAACTACATTGAATACGGGTGATTACTACGGATATTCATGGATGCATAACGGGAATATTTTAGAGGATACCGATACATCGGCAATTGAACCACCGGGTGAGGGCTATTATCTGGTGATTGTCGAGGATGACTTAGGCTGTATGGATACCTCGGATGTATTCGTTTACGGGACACCACTGATCCCTGCCGTCAAATGTCCGGAGAATATTACTGTTACAACGGACAGAGGACGGGATTATGCTTCAGTGACACTTCAGCTCCCCGTGGCATTCGATACAGATGGTATCGCTTCTTATATGAATGATGCTCCCGCAACCTTCCCCGTGGGTAATACAACTGTTACCTGGACAGTTACCGACAGCCTGGGATACAGTGCCGGCTGTTCCCAGAGTATCAGTGTATATGATAATGAGAAACCCACAATCAAATGTCCGGATGACTATACCACCGGAACGGATCCGGGCAAGGATTATGCCAGTTGGGATTCTCTCGGTGAGCCGGTTACCAACGACAATGTGTATGTACAGTCTGTCAATAATAATGCACCTGAAACATTCCCGCTGGGAAACACTTTCGTACAATGGACCGTATATGATTCCTCCGGTAATTATGGCGCCTGTTTCCAGCAGGTAAATGTCATGGATCTGGAGGATCCGGAAATACATTGCCCTGCAGCCATAATAACAGGGACAGATCCGGATCGGCAATATGCTTTAATTGATTTGGAATCACCAGAAGTCAGCGACAATGTCGGAGTAGTCTCGGTTGGAAATAATGCCCCCAAAGTTTTCCGGGCAGGAACAACGATTGTGACCTGGTCCGCGATGGATGATGCAGGTAATATCGCCTCTTGTGAGCAGGCAGTGACTGTTGAAGAACCAGAAAGAGATGATGAGCTTTTCATTCCCAATATCATTACTCCGAACGGTGATTGGGTCAATGATTATTTTATCATAGTGAATTTACCGGAATTTTCTCAATTGATTATTTTCGACAGAGCCGAGAGAGTATGCTTTCAGACAGATAATTATATGAATAACTGGAAAGGGTTGGATATGGACGGAATACCACTCGAAAACGGAACCTACTGGTATATATTGAATATCCCCGACGGCAGGAATTACAGCGGCTATGTGGTTGTTAACCGCGGCAATTGACCCTCTGGCCTGATTTATTCAAAAACCAACATC
>CAZIAU010000834.1:0-1625 GCA_964536755.1 uncultured Bacteroides sp.
TGAAGGGGAGTAATTGTCCAACATTTTTGGCATTGGGAGGTTATTACTAATAGATTATAGGAGAAAGATGATGTATCATACCAGAATATTTTTAGTATTATCACTCAGTTTCCTGGTATTTCTTGAGGGACAGGCACAGTGGAATAATCCGGAGGCTATGAAGCTGGCACAGGTCATGGACAAGGTTAGCCGCTTTTATGTGGATTCCATAGACGATTCAAAGGTGGTAGAAAACACTATTGAATATATGTTACATGAACTCGATCCACACTCTTCTTATCTGAGCAAAGAAGAGATGGAGGAACTCAACGAGCAACTTGAAGGTGAATTTGAAGGTATCGGTGTAAGTTTTAATATCCTTGAGGATACGATCTATATCATCAGGGCGATCTCGGGGGGACCTTCGGAAAGAGTGGGGATCAGGGCCGGTGACAGGATCGTCCGGATCAATGGTGAAAACGTGGCGGGTTCCGGAATTACAACCAGAGAAGTGCAGGGCTTACTGAAAGGGCCCAAAGGAACCAGGGTGGGTGTATCTGTCCATCGCAGGCGTACGCCGGGGTTGCTTGAATTTAATATCACAAGGGATAAAATACCGGTTTATAGCCTGGATGCTTCGTATATGGTTAACGACAGGATAGGATATGTAAAGCTTGCCAGGTTTTCCCATACGAGCGTTGATGAGTTTGAGAATTCATTGAGAGAATTAAAATCCAAAGGTATGGAGGACCTGATCCTTGACCTCTCCGGAAATGGAGGAGGATGGTTGCCGGTAGCTGTTGAACTGGCGGATCATTTTCTCTCGGGCAACAAGGAGATCGTCCGGACTGAAGGAACCAAGATACCCCCGAGGGATTACAAATCACGAAAGCCAGGTTTGTTTGAGCAGGGAAGGCTTGTTATTATGATTGACGAGAATTCAGCCTCAGCAAGCGAGATCGTCAGTGGTGCCATTCAGGATTGGGACCGGGGCGTAATTGTTGGTCGTCGTTCATTCGGGAAAGGGCTTGTTCAGCAACCGTTCTATCTGAGTGACGGATCCATGATCCGCCTCACCGTGGCCAGATATTATACCCCCACCGGAAGGTTAATCCAGAAATCTTATAAAGATGGTTATGAAGAGTATACCCATGATCTCATTAACAGGTTCAACAATGGAGAGCTGAGCAGTGCAGACAGTATTGAATTTCCCAAATCCCAGCGTTTCCGGACTCTCTCCCTGAACCGTGTAGTATATGGGGGAGGTGGCATCATGCCTGATTACTTTGTTCCGGTTGATACTTCCGATCTGTCTGACTACTACCGGAGTCTTATCAGCAAGGGTATTTTTAACAGTTTTATTCTGCAATTTGTGGATGATCACAGGAACGATTATCTCTCCCGGTATGACAATTTTGAGGTTTTTAACCGTGAACGTTGAACCCTGAACCGCTCAACAACCTAGGTAATAATAAATTTAGTCTTGACAAACCAAATGCCTCGTGATAGCAGTTTCTAATCAAAGTGCGGCCGTTGTATCTCATCTATGAAAGCCTTTCGGAATTTGTTTTTTCGGTTTGGTAGTCATCTATATAACCGTCTTCTTATAAAAATTTTTCCGGTTTTTTAGAACGATAATATTTTTT
>CAZIAU010000835.1:0-1614 GCA_964536755.1 uncultured Bacteroides sp.
TCTGGGAAAAAGTAAATAACTCCAGATCTTTACCCAGTTTACGGTGATCCCGCTCTTTGGCCTGCTCCAGCATCTCCAGGTACTCCTCAAGCATCTTTTGCTTGGGGAAAGTGATACCGTAGATACGGGTCAGTTGTTTGCGTGTAATGTCACCGCGCCAGTAGGCACCAGCAACACTCAACAGTTTTATCGCTTTAATGGGGGAGGTATCGGCAAGGTGAGGACCCCTGCAGAGATCCGTAAAGTTTCCCTGGTGATAAAAAGAGATAGTACCGTCCTCCAGTTCTCCTATCAGCTCTGTTTTATACTCATCTCCTTTTTTCCTGAAGAAATCCATGGCTTTTTCTTTGCTTACCTCCTGCCTGGAATAAGAATTCTTCTGAGCTGCCAGTTCCTTCATTTTTTTCTCTATCACCGGGAGGTCGGCATCGGTAATTACCACATCATCCCCCGGATCCACATCGTAGTAGAATCCGTTATCAATGGCCGGACCTATCCCGAACTTAGTTCCCGGGTAGATGGATTCAATAGCTTCGGCCATGAGGTGTGCCGAAGAGTGCCAGAATGCATGCCGGCCGTCAGGGTCATCCCACTTATTCAGCTTAATTTTTGCATCTGTCATTATGGGCCTGTTCAGGTCCCACAGTTCATCATTGACATTTATTGACAATACTTCTCTTGCCAGGCTGTTACTCAGACTTCTGGCTATTTCTATTCCTGTAATCCCCGCTTCGAACGGGCGCTCCGAACCGTCAGGAAATGTGATCTTGATCATGAATCCATAATATTTTTAAAACGTGCAAAGATAAGAATTCTGCACGGATCCTGCAGGAACTCAGGTATAAAATCGGTCATTCACAGGTTGAAGAATAGTGGAAAAATATTTCGACACAATCTGTTCATGGCTAACCTATTTGACTATATTGGACGGTGAAATGAAAAACCATTATAAGAGATAGCAAGCGACTTTGGCATGCTATTTGAATTTTAATCTTTAAAGAACCAATAACCCAAATGTCATGAAACGTATACTAATCATACTGCCCGCACTGTCATTGCTTTTGACAGGATGCTTCAAAGAACCAGTCGCAGAGGCGCTTATCACACCCAACCCTGCTTATGTGGGAGAAGATATCACCTTTACCAATCTCTCTACCAATACGAACTACTGGGAGTGGGACCTGGATGACGGTACCACCTCTTTAGAATCCAACCTGATCCATTACTACTACGACCCGGGCCGTTACGATGTGACCCTGAAGGCCTTCGGAAAAAAAGGCGGGATAAATGTAGCCACGTATGTGATTGATGTGGTAGGATCTGAACTGAAGATTATCGTTAAGGAAGTTGTTGATGAATATTATGTGCAGGGAGCGAGTGTAATTCTTTACAATACTTACGATGACTGGCTCAATTTTGAGAATCCGGTGGGTGATGAGCAATTTACAAACAGCGTAGGCGAGTGTATGTTCACCGGTCTGAGTTATCAGCGTTATTATGTGGATGTTTGGGAGGCCAACCATGATAACTGGCTCCTGGGGGAAGATCACATCGACTGGATCGAAACACAGGAACTTCCGGGGGGATACGATCACACCTTTATCGCCTTCGTGG
>CAZIAU010000836.1:0-1606 GCA_964536755.1 uncultured Bacteroides sp.
AAAAAGCCTGGATCTTTTCTCCGGACACAAAAAGCAGAACCCGCATATCAAAAACGATAAATGAGTTTGAGAACACTCCTGCCTGGATCAATTACAGGCAAAGATTCGAAGGGTACCTTCAGAAAGAATTGAGCATGAAACAGGAATATATGAACAGACTTTCTGATCCTGATACCATCTGGTGGCAGCAGGAGATTCACAGTCTGAATCAGGAACTTACATCCGGTTCAGATCAATTAAAGGAAGATTTTATCTATCGTTTAAAGGGTTTCATCGGAATTCTCCTTTATTCCAGGATCAATGCCACTCTTCAGAAAAATATGGTTACCGATGAACTCCTGCGATTAATGGTAATTTATGAGCTGGCAGAACCCGGATCCGGGGACCTGGTCAGTTTCAAGTCCCGTTTGAAGGATCTTTCTGAAAACAAGAGATAAGATCCGTTCTGCTCATTTTCTTCGAACAAAGATAAAGTCACCCCCTTCATCCCCGGCATCCCTGACTTCCCCGAACTGCGGCACGTTATGGCTGTTATTAAGAACGGCTGGTTTAAGGCTGAAGAAAAGCTGCTCGGAAGGCAGGTAATCCTCATGGTTCTCCTCCAGCCTTTTCATCAGAAAACGGAGAAAAACACTTTCATCGGGCACCTCTTTCAGCGTTCCGCTGGTCATGGCCTTCCGGCTGGGCATGCTGTAAAGCCTTTCAACAGCACGTGCAGACCTTGAAAACGCTGCCCTTGTCTTGAATATGGAGCCCGCAAAGCAAGCGTCCGCTATTAATAACGTATGTTTGGATTTGATACTTGCAATATATCCGGTTAGAGAACTGTTTCTCAACCAGTTAGCGGTACTTTCATACTGTGCGTCAGAAGGAAGCCAGTATCCTTTGTGTGTGTTTTCATCCCAATGTCCATGGCCTGCGTAAAAAATCAACAGGTTATCTGAAGGTGAGACAACAGCCTCAAGGTGGTCGAGGGCGTCAATTATTTCCGCTCTTTTCGGATTTTCCAGAAATACGATGTGTTCTTCTTTAAAAGTATACGATGAAGAGAGTATGCGGTAAAGATTCCTTGCATCATTTAACGGTGCATCCAGATCATTGATCATGGGATCGTCATAATCATTGATCCCGATGATCAGTGCATAATATATTCCTCCCACATCCACATTACTGGAGGGAAAACCAGTTTCAATCTGATTGTCGTCTTTCGGAAAACCTGATTCCTGCGAAGAGCTGGCTCCCAGCACAGGTGAAGATTTGGCTTCCGCTGATAAGGATGAACCTATACCGGAAAGTTTATAGAGTTTTATCCCCTGACCGCCCGATTTTCCTGGTCCCGTTTCTGCCAGTGCCAACCAATTGCCCTGGTCTGATACTTCAATAGAGGATATCTCCGCATCGATTTGCTGGCTCTTTGCGACTTCCCCCGAACGTATGTCCCAGAAGTTTATCTTCTTCAGGCTCACGGTAGAATTATCTGTGATGTAATACCTTCCATCGGGGGTCACACTGAACGACTCAATGTTTTTGACGTTGCCTTCGAAGATCCGTTCAAGCATTCCATTCTGCCAGTCATACATGGCCGTATTATATCTGAAGATCATAT
>CAZIAU010000837.1:0-1606 GCA_964536755.1 uncultured Bacteroides sp.
GCCGGCCCATGTAGCTGGAATAGACCAGGTAGAGGACCCCGAACACGATACCCGGGATGGGAAGCACCAGGTAGAAATAGATCTTCTGGAGAGGTGCAAAGAAAATGTAGGTAAAGACCACGGCAGAAACGGCGCCTGATGCACCCACCGCCCTGTAATCCGGGTTGTACAGTATCGGAATACCGTACTGACGGAGGAACCCGCTATGGCCACAAGGTAGAGCACCAGGTAGAAGAACGACCCGGAAAATATGATCCCCTGAACCTCCAGGCTTTTGAAGATCTGTTCGATACCTGTACCGAATGAGTAAAGCACCAGCATGTTTATACCCAGGTGTACATAATCGGTATGCAGAAATGCATGGGTGAATACCCGGTAATACTGCCGGGCGTGAATCACTTGGTAAGGGGAGAGGTCGAACCGCTCAAAAAGGGTCCTGTTCCTGAAGGCTGCCACCGAGAACAGCACATTTACAATAACTATAACAAGAGTAATCACAGGTGAAGTATTTTGAACACCAGTTCCCGGAGCAATTCGCCCGGTGGTGTGGTGTTTCCGTTATATCCTTTTGAACGCATATCGTAGTCCCTTAACAGTGAAATGACCTCCAGCAGTTTTGCAGCGCTGTATCGTTGTGCGGCTGCCTCATATTCCGGAACAAAATAGGAATTTATCTTCAATGCAGTTACTACATTTTGCCTGGACCGGTCCTTCAGGTAATGGATCAGCAGCAGCCTGGAAAAATAGTAATAGAGGGAGGAGATGGTCTGGGTAATGTGATGCTCCTTCTGGTTTGCCGTGAAATAGTTGATGATCCGGTTGGCCTTCAGTATATCCTTTTTGCCCATGGCGTTCTGAAGTTCGAACTGGTTATAGTCCTTGCTGATCCCGATGTTCTCTTCCACATGAAGTGATGTAATACTCTTATTATCCGGACCTGTGGCGATGATAAGCTTTTCCAGTTCACTGGCCACCCGGGAGAGGTCACTGCCCAGGAACTCTGAAAGCAGTGCAGCAGCCTTGGGTTCGATCCGGTATTTGCGGCCGGACATATAACCTGTGATCCATCCCGGGACCTGGTTATCATACAGTTTCTTTGATTGAAAGGATACCCCGTTCTTTTCAAGGGATTTGAAGATCTTCTTCCTTTTGTCGGGATTCTTATATTTATAGTTAAGGACCAGCAGGGTGGAGGGTTGGGGATTTTCAACATATACGAGGAGAGTGTCGAAATCCTTCATCTCCTGTGCTTCCCTGACCACCACTACCTGGTGACTGGACATCATGGGGAACCGCCTGGCCAGGTTGATAACCTGTCCCGCATCGGTATCCCTGCCGTAGACAATGGTCTGGTTGAAGCTCTGCTCGGCTTCGGTAAGCACGTTACCGGTAATGTAATTACTAACCTGGTCGATATAATAGGGCTCATCCCCGTGAAGAAAATAGATTGGTTTATACGACCTCTTCTTCAGGTCACCCATCAACTGTTCGTAGGTCATCCCCAAAACTACATAAATTTTAAATGTTTTACCGACTCACGGTGATTAATGATCTCATTAAGTGATTCGATCCCTATTTCAAGGTGCATCCGTGTAAACTTCTCTGT
>CAZIAU010000838.1:0-1598 GCA_964536755.1 uncultured Bacteroides sp.
ACTTACAGGGCCTTTACGTGCAAGGTTCGGAATAACGTCACTGCTGGAGTATTATGATGCAGATGTCTTAACAGGGATTATTAAAAGGTCGGCAGGAATTTTAAAAATTGATGTTGATCCTGATGCAGCAACAGAAATAGCTTCACGAAGCCGCGGAACTCCAAGGATCGCTAATGCACTTCTCAGAAGGATCAGGGATTTTGCACAGGTAAAAGGTTCGGGGATCATTGACCTGGAAATTACTAAATACGGATTAGAAGCCCTTAACATAGATCAATCGGGGCTGGATGAAATGGACAATAAGATACTGGTTACAATTATTGATAAGTTCCAGGGCGGACCGGTGGGAATAAATACAATAGCCACGGCAGTAGGCGAGGAAGCCGGAACTATAGAAGAAGTATATGAGCCGTTTCTTATAAAAGAAGGCTATATTAAAAGGACACCCAGGGGCAGGGAAGTTACAAGAATTGCCTATGAACACCTTGGCAAATATAGAGATAGCCAGAACTTTTTATTCTGATATTTTATATATATTTGTGGGGAATTGAAAATAAACAACCTGAAATGTTAAAAGAGTTATTAAAAAATGCAGGGCTTCTTGTTATTCTGGCCGGAGTAATAATTCTGGGAGTTACAGTCTTTACTAAAGTTCAGACTAATTCTCATCTCTCCATCAGTCTTACTTTGATTATTATCGGACTGATCGGACATATTCTGATCAATAAAATTGTTGATTAAAGCTGATTAGATATTGGCAATATATTTTAATCCTGGCTTGTCCAGGATTTTTATTTTTCTACCACCGAGTTCAATCAATTTCTCATTTTTAAATTCTGAAAGCAATCTGATAACAGACTCGGTTGCCGTTCCGACAATATTTGATAGTTCTTCCCGTGTGAGTGAGATTTTCAAGATCTTCTGATCATCAATTCCAAATTCCTTATCGAGATGTATAAGAATTTCAGCAAGACGTTCACGGACAGTTTTTTGTGCGATATCCGCAATGTAAGAATTAGCTTCTCCAAGTTCTTTGCAGGTTAATTTCATCAACTCAACGGCAAAATTGCCATTGGTCCTTACCAGGGTGAACAGTATTTCAGCAGGAATGTGACACACGACACAATTCTCCAGGACCTCCGAGGTTGTACATGCAGGCTCATTGCTGATCACCGAACGGTAACCTATAATATCACCCGCCTGGGCAAATCTGATTATTTGTTCCTTTCCGTCCAATCCGGTTTTATAGATCTTTATAATACCCTTTTGTACACAAAAGAAACCCTTCATTCTATGGCCTTCCTGGTAAATAATTGAACCTCTTTTATAAGTTTCTGTTATCTTGTTGAGAAAAATATTTTCTATTTCCCCATCATTCAGATGCCGAAAAAGAGGATGGGTTGTTTTTATACAGGATTCGCAGTTTATTTGATCTGAAAAATCAATCATTTTAAAAACATGGGTAATTAATTACAGGTTATAATTAACGAAATATTACTAATCAATATTTTACAGTCAGAAAGATAGTTAGAATTAATCTTATATATATGAAAGAAACGATTATAGCACAATGGTTGAATGATCTCTCCTTTGAGGCC
>CAZIAU010000839.1:0-1590 GCA_964536755.1 uncultured Bacteroides sp.
TGCTGGTTCCAGATTTCATATATTCCATTTTTGGAGGGACTCTGGCAGCAGGAGGTGTTTTTGCAGCCCGAGAATATGGCGCATCATTGATGGGTAACTTAATGCTGACATGGTTTGCCAGAAACTCTCAGAAATCAGACACCAGATGGGCTATTATCCTGGCCTTATTCGTTTATGATGCTATTGGTGTAGTCATTACACTGATCGCCATAATATCAGGCGCATTAAATTCATTGGCGTGGCTGATTATTGCCCTGTATCTGTTCTTTGCTTTGGGATTCGGGTATTTTCTTTTTCAGAAAAAGTAACTTTTAGAGGAGCATCTTTCTTGGTCAATGGGCGGTTGTAAGAGAACAAGCAGTAATTTTTCTATCTCAATTCAACCTAATAAAAAAAGAAATCAGTCCTATTGCTTCTCATAACCAAGATATTCCTCCATCTCAGCCTTTAGCAAAAATGTGATCCGGCCTGCCAGTGTGATAGGTCTTGTGGAGGGACAATTCCTGAGCTCCTCCTGGAACCATTCCTACGACGAAATGTATTTCCTGACCATTCCGGCGCTGGTGAAATATGCCTTTACGGATGAATTGAAAAAGGAATATTTTTTAACAGCCAGAAGTCACTGGGAGATTGAACGCTCTGAGAAAAACCCTCTCTGGAACTATCTCTACGCACTTATCGGCGGATCAGAATATGATGGAAAGGAATCGGCCTGGTGGCTCAGGGAGTTTCCCATGGATCTCATATCCTGGAGTGTTGAAAATGATCACAGGCAGGACCTGACAAGGATTGAACCTAACTTCAGAAAACAGGAATATAAAGAGGTTCTTCCAGGAGACGAAAGACCCATGCACTTACATAATAATTCATATATTAACAACGGAGGCAATAATGGAAGCAGGGAATACCCACCATACATTTACCTTTTGCCTTACTGGGCCGGAAGATATGTGGGAGCCATTGTGAGCCCCTGACAAACTATCTTCATGCAAATATGCAGACTCCCCGCCGGTAGTCACAAATCCGCTGGTCCAGCATCCTTTTTACCTGGAAAGTTTTTGATCGGGATGATCGCTGGGACGAAGCTTTGCCCTGGTTCTCTTGTGAACCGGTAACGACTTGTTATAGGATGAACCAAAACCCTTTTCCTGGTGATAGATATAATCTTTCCAGGGATCTTTACCCTCAATTCTCGGATCCCCGGTTTGGGTGAGGTAATCAAAAAGCTCCCTGGCCAGTTCATCTTTAATCTCCGAATATGCAGGAGTGTCTGCCAGGTTAACTACCTGCCCCGGATCGTTGTGAATATCATACAACTCTTCAGCAGGTCTCTTTCCAAAATTCAGGGAATAGTAACCGGGCAATCTTCCCCGGTTTTCAACAATGAAAGCTTTTGTAGGACATGCATCCACATCTCCATGAATGGTTTTGTTGGAAGAAATGAATTCCGGACCGCCCGTGGGCCAGCGTCCAGGTTCAAAGTTCCTGATATAAAGATGGTCGTGGGTACGTATAGCCCGCGACGGGTAGGTTGCCCCTTCCGGCCGGCAATAGGTATGCCGTTCCAGTCCGGTAAATACCCTGTCCCTC
>CAZIAU010000840.1:0-1587 GCA_964536755.1 uncultured Bacteroides sp.
AGCCATTTCATTTGAACTGTTGTTCCCGTTTCAGTTCCGAGTATAAATTGAAATAATCCCTGTTTTTTCCGATGAGCCCCTCAGTCGTCAGGCCGAACTGCTCCATGCCATATTCATGGATGCCGTGCTTTCCTTTGGGATTCTCAATTTCGGCCTGACCGAACCTCTCTGCAAGCTGCTCCGGTATTCCCCCGTTTTTTCTGTATATCCTGTCCAGTTCCCCCATGGAATCTGTAACAAGATGCTCGTACATGATATCCGTGAATTTCAGTCTGTTCTTGCCCTGGTTCCGGTAGGACATCCCTTTTTTAAGCATGTAACTGGTCTTGTTTACCCAGTGATCTGCCACCTCCTTCATATCCACTTCGTTGCTGAAGATAGCCCGGCTGTGGCATACCATGCTTAGGAAGGAGGGTATGCATTCTGATAGTTCCCTGTGAGTCCACAGGAATGACGGTTCACCGTAATACTTCTCGACCATGGGCAGGAATTCAAGGTGGTGCGGAGATTTCAGGATCCATCTTTTCCCGGGACGTTGCCATTGAAGGAATTTCATTAACCTGCTTCCATATTCGTATGCACATGACTGGTCCGTATTTTCCAGCCACCCGGCATATGACGGTACGTTGGTGATCGCTTCAGGGGTAGTGCTCAGAAAAGTCACATCCAGCAACAGGATGTCCTCCTCCGGAGCTGAATATTCCACCGGGTGTATGGCAAAGAACCCGGGGGCCATTCGCCGTAATGCTTTTTCACTTATCCTTGCTGCGCTGATCCTTTTATCCGTACCATTCAGGTTCTTTTTAAAGGGTACCGGATTGATGGCTTCCCAGCTTTTCAGCACACGGTTGTCAGGGTCTGCCGATAGTAACCGGTGGAGTTTGGTGGTCCCTGTCCGCTGCAGACCAACTATGATCATCGGAGGATATAACTCCTGCTCCAGGATCTCGGGATGTTTCCGGAACCAGTATTCAGCCCTTAAACGGACACTGAGCAGGTTGATGATCCGCTTTCGTGAAATAAAGGCACCTATGGGGTGCAGACTGGCCTCTTGATTCAGCGAATGTATCAGCCGGTCAAGGGGCTCCTCCCAGAAATCATTTCCAAAATCATTAAGTCCGGTTATCCTCCTTGCGGTCATAAGCAGATCATCCCTGTCCAGCATGGGATGGGACCCGTTACGGTTTTTCATCTTCCATATGGAATTCAGTATTTTGAACCACCCGGGCCTTTTTTGATAATCTTTTGCTGATATGACCTTTACCCGCTTCATATATTGTTCAGTTCACTTACCGGGACAACCCTGCACCGGGGTTCAACCGGCTCTGCCCCTGGATGGATCCTGTACCAGCGCCAGCACATTGTCCCCTCGTTGTGATACGCGGTTTCAATCCAGTTTGGCAACCCGGGATTCTGGTGTGACACTACAATACGGACCATTCCGTCCGGTTCGTACAAGGCACCGGACCTGTTTATGCAGATATTATGAAAACGGTAATCCAGTGACTCCATCCAGTAGTTGTTAAGCTGGAAATTCCAGTTATCACATGCCGGAGGATCAACCTCTATAATAAGGGCTATCTGGTC
>CAZIAU010000841.1:0-1581 GCA_964536755.1 uncultured Bacteroides sp.
AGATGGAAACAAGAAGACGATTTTATTACGGAAAATTCGTGGTGTTCGGAATAGCGGGACTGATATTATTCACCTTCGTGGTGATGTGGCTCTGGAACTGGCTGGTTCCGGAACTCTTCAGCGGACCTGAGATTAACTACTGGCAGACCCTTGGCCTGCTCATATTGTCCAAGATAATATTCTCGGGCATCGGGAAAGGACATGCGCCGGGTGAACGCTCCAGGCACCCCCGTGAATGGTCTCATTACCAGAGGGACAAATGGAGAAAGAAGTTCGACGAGAAGATGAACGGCTTTGGTGAACAGAAGGAGGACGAAGGAGGGCCGGTCGTTACAGAATAACAGTTCCCGTTTACCAGGCAAACCGCAGGGCGGCACAGAGATGTGTTCCTTGCGGTTTTTTTGTAGATTTGACTGACTAACCGCATTTGCAATGAACTACAGACGTTTTCTGATCGCTTTATGTATACTTCTGAGCACACCTTTGTTTATCCGGCTTTCTGCCCAGGGGATACTGCCGCAAATCAATCAGGTGGTCCAGGAACAGGCCGATACCGTGGAGGCACCGTTGATGCCCTTCGAGATATCCGGTATAACCGGGGCATTTAACGAAACTTTCAGCCTTATCAGTGAATCGGGCAGGAACCAGGTAACGCAGAACGACCTTGACAGGTATACCGCTCAGATCGATACCCTGTTTTCCGTGATCGATCTCTTTCTCGGGGACAGCAGCGTGCAGGCGATCGGGGAGGCGAGCATCAGGGAACTTGATAATGACGGCAGCCGCACAGAGTTCTACATGGGTCAGATTAACCAGATGCAGGAGCGGTTGTCCGGTGCCGCATCCGGGCCCGGGAATGCAGTTGAATTATTGAACCGGAACAGGCGGAGGTGGGAGCTCACCCTGGAGGGGATGAAGGGGAACGAGATCCCCGGGCAGCGCTTGGACAGGATAAACCGGGTCATCCACCAGGTGGATTCGGTAAAAAGTGTTCTCCAGTCAGGCCTGGGGAGCCTTCTGGGTCAGCAGGACAGGCTTACCGATAAGAGGAATATCCTGGAGTCATTCCTGGAAGAGATCAACGATCAGAAGCTGCTCCTGAGTGAAAACCTCTTCAGCAGAGACATGCCCGGTTTCTTCAGGGAGTTGTCGGCTCCCCACGATTCGGCCATGGTCAGGCATCACATCGAACAGTTGAAAAAATCGGTCATGTCGGATGTGGAGGTGCTGCGTTCCGAGTTTGATATATCCATGGTTATAATTACATTACTGTTCATCCTCCTTGTTATATTTTCCATCTGGTATAAGAAGCATTTTGCAAAGATGATGTCTGTGGAAAAATTCGAATTGTCCGAGGTCCATATGACCCTCATCTATTCCCCGGTAGCCACCATAGTATTTGTGACCGCAGTGCTGATCAGATTTGTGTTCCCTGACCTGCCCCGTACCTTCAGATCGCTGAATATGCTTGTACTTATGATCCCGATGCTGATCATCGTTATCCGGCTCTACGGGAGCATGGTCCGTGGCTGGCTGCAGATACTTGTTCTCATTTATATACTGACATTCGGGTATGAACTG
>CAZIAU010000842.1:0-1575 GCA_964536755.1 uncultured Bacteroides sp.
CCCATTGATGCTGCCATACCTGTGCAAATCGTAGCCACATCGCATGAAGTATACTGCATGGTATCGTAAATACCCAGGCCTGCGTGAACTCCGCCACCGGGAGTGTTGAAATAAACCTGTATGTCCTTTGAGGGATCGGCCGAATCCAGGTAGAGCAGCTGTGCCTGGATTATATTGGCAACATAATCGTCTATGGGAGCTCCAAGGAAAATGATACGATCCATCATTAACCTTGAGAAAACATCCATGGAAGCCACATTCAGTTGCCTCTCCTCGATAATGGTAGGTGAGATATAGCTGTTGTACTGGGATGTAAACTGATGAAGTGTCA
This sequence comes from uncultured Bacteroides sp., assembly GCA_964536755.1. GTDB lineage: Bacteria > Bacteroidota > Bacteroidia > Bacteroidales. Next base: position 332 of record CAZIAU010000842.1, read on the forward strand.
TACTGTTTATGCCCATATGCCTGGTGGCATATTTTTTAAAATCATCCTTCTGGTCCATATTCTACTGGTTATTTTATTTTTCGTACAATTTACGGAACTTCTCCGAACTAACCTCTTTATCATCTAACCGGGCAGCGGTTTTTATATATCCAACCAGTTTCTCCTCGGCTTTCTGGTCATAGATCCTCCTGGCTTCTTCAGGTTTGTTCATCATCTCCTTTGCATAACTCTCAAGGTAATCGTCCGGAACATTGGAAAGCCCGTACTGCATATACTGGTTAAGCGCAATTCCCTTGGCCATTGCAAGAGCTTCCTGTTCCGTGACCTTGATCTCCTGTTGCTTCAACAGGTGCTCCTTGATCAGTTGCCACCGAAAATCGTCTTCAAATTTATCAAAATCGGCATTGACCTGATCCTCGGTCATGTTTTCGTTGGTCTCGACCATCCAACGTTTCAGGAATTCCACGGGCAGTTCTATTTTAGCCTTTTTAATAAGTGCCTCCCTGGTATCTACCATGAACCGGTATTCGCTTTCCTGCTGATAGCTTGCCTCAATCTCCTCCTTCACCCGGTTTTCAAACTCCTCCTCAGATTTCACCTCTCCTTCCCCGTATACCTTGTCGAACAGATCTTGTCCCAATACTGCCTTTTCAAACTTCATCACCTCATCAATGGTACATTTGAAAGTTCCTTCAAGCAGGGGAACTTCTGATTTATCTATCTTGAGTAAAGAGGAGACCTCGGTATCATTTGGAAATGCTTTCTTGACATCAAAGACTACCTCCTGACCACTTCCGGCACCACTGAACAGGATCTTCTGATCATCATCCTTCATCATTTCAAGTGACATGGAGACATTCTCCACACGGATTCCGTTTTCCACTTCGTTTCCCTCTTTATCCACCTTTACAAGGGTCCCTTTTATCAGTTCATCCTTCCCTGCCTTGTTAACCGCCTTAAACTCGCCATATCGTTGAAGTAAGGAACCGGTATATTCCTCTATCTGCTTCTTCTCCACCTTGATCTTATAATACGGGATTTTGTCTTTGCCGGTCACTTCCAGATCCAGCTCCGGGGCCAGACCCAGGTCAAATTTGAATTCAAATTCAGTATCATTTTCAAAATCCACTTTCAATTCATCGTCCTTATGGGGAAGCGGTTCACCAAGGATCCTGACCTCTTTCTCTTTCAAATAGTTAAACAGGGACTCCGAAACCAGCTTATTTACTTCATCAACCAGAACC
>CAZIAU010000843.1:0-1571 GCA_964536755.1 uncultured Bacteroides sp.
GCCTAATCCGCCGGCATAGCTTGAAAGGGATCCATCTTCCTTTTCTCCTCTGTTTCCATATAGTAGCAGATCAACCTCATTATTTTCTATAATGCCATCAGGTTGCTTATTTCTGAATCCCACTCCCTGCATTTTGTTATCATAGCATAGTGCCTGAATATAATTATCCCTTACGATCGATCCCTGTCCCGAGGTACTCGCAATATTGAAACTGAATCCTCCGCGTTGGTTTTCATAAGATTCACATTCATAGAATTTATTTCCTTCGATAATCTCTCCCAGGTCAACCGGATTGCCGGACCCGTCTAAACGAGCAAACATTCCAAAACCGGGACCTGCATTTCTTCTCCCGATGCAACGGTGGAACTCAGAATACCGGCATTTTGGTGTCCATCCGTCACTATCGCAGTCCTCGGCGATACAGTCATACCATCTGTTGTACTCCCCCTTATCGGTCAGGGCATTTCCGTGCGCACCCGATCCGGTCAGGTTCCTGCATTCATTGTAACGACATCCCGGGCCAAGGGTGAAGCCATCATCCGATCCTTCATCGACTGTAAAATCGTGAAAGCACGAGTGGGTTACCGATACGAAATTCAGGAAACGTATAGTCTTTGATCCGTCGTGTATATCATACCCGTAATAGGTGCCTCCCGACATATCAATTCCTGTTGCACCACCAGCTCTTTCAGTAATACCGGTAGGACGTCTGGCGTCAACACCCGGTTCTGTCCATCCAACCCGGTCCAGGGAAATATTTTCACTCAATGTCAGCGTTCCATCAAGGATCCATGTGAAATCCGAAGGCAGGTAAATGGTCCCGGCTATGATAAAATCACCACTTAAGATAAGTGTGTCTCCTGCCTGTAATGTATCCAGCGTGTTCTGAATCAGCGAGGCATCATCAGCACCTGACGGCTTAATACTTATTACAGATGAATATGACTCGCAAACACAGACCAATGAGATGATAACTGAAACCAGTTGCCTGTTCATTACCAGGTCCGGATCTTGATATCCCGGAAGGATACGTCATTCCCGTGTCCCTGGAGCAGGATATGGCCGTCAGCTGATTCACCGAATTTTTCCAGGTCACTGTATTTGCTTACGCTTACAAGTTCCCTGAAAGCCAGGCTCTTCCTGTTAAACTCAAGGACTTTTTCATCATTGAGCCAGTGTTCAACCTGGTTACCGTCAACAACGATCCTGACCTTATTCCATTCACCGGGTGGATGCACAGTAGCATCCTCAGCAGGTGCGATCAGATCATATAACGCAGCCATCTTACGGTTACCATCTCTTCCCAATTTTGCATCGGGGTGCCTGTCATTATCAATTAACTGGTATTCAAGCCCCAGGAATTTTCCTTCGTTGCCGGGGAAGTCATCAATAACGAAATATTTAATGCCGGAGTTGGCACCTTCAGTCAATCTAACCTCAAGCTCAAGATCAAAATTGGAATAGCGGTTCTTTGTAATGATATCATGTCCTCCCGGCTGATCTTCCGTCTCCCCCAGGACAGTCAGGACCCCATTTTCCACAACCCAGCCATGTTCGGGAAATTCTTCAGT
>CAZIAU010000844.1:0-1553 GCA_964536755.1 uncultured Bacteroides sp.
CTTTGAAGACAACTTTTTTGCCGTTGATATAAAAACCATCATGAGGGCGCAATTCAACCGTCCGGAAACCGATTCGACGGGTAACCTGGTGGAGAACCTTATTCCCCTCTATCAGGGAGATGGTCATGTCGTATAAGGAGGGCCACTCGGGGTTCCACGATTTCACGCTGTTAAATTTCCCGGAAACAAAGGTTTCGGTTGTGCCTTTTTCGATTTCAGCCTGAACCGGTTCGCCTATCCTGTTTCCTTCCAGATCAAAAAGGTCTATCAAGACACTGTAGTTGGCTTTTGATCTGTTCAGGACTATTAATGAGTTGAATGAGCCATCCCCCCTGGCATCGATAGCCGTTCGGCTCATATGTATTTCCGGAAGCACCTCCAGGAAAACGGGCCGGAAAATGCCTCCGAAGATCCAGAAATCGGCCTGTCTCTCGGCACGAACCACCGACTCATTGGAGGAGTGCTTGTCAACATCAACTTCCAGGAGATTCGTCCGGCCGTATCTCAGCAACTTTGAAATATCGTATTTAAAACGGTAAAAAGCTCCCTGGTGCATTGCCCCGGTCTGTTTGCCGTTAATCTTTACTCTGGTGTCGGTCATGGAACCATCGAATACAATATTGACGGTGCTGCCCTTCCAGTCAGAGGGAACAGTGAACCGGTATTTGTATAGACCGTGCTCCCGTCCGAGTTTTATCTCTTTGTTGGCCCAGTCATGGCCGTAATTGTAGGTTCCAAAGCCCTGTAACTCCCAGTTGGAGGGCACAGGAATTTTAGTCCATTTGCCACTATTCTGTCCGTCGGTACAGTAAAAATCCCAATCCACCGTGTTGTCGGCGTCAGTCCCGGAGAGGTAGACTACCTGTGTATTTTGTGAGTGGAGTCCGGCCGTAAACAGGGTCAGCAGGAGAATCAGGAACAGTTCTTTCAGTTTCATGATGAAGTTTTAAATTGACGTTATGGTCCGGTTGAAAATATTCTACAGGGCATCCTGCAGGGCCAGGAAGAATCCCCTGTAATAGTGAAGCAACCTTATGGGGTCTTCATTACCGTCGATTTCTGCATTACAGTACCCTGTATAGTTCATGCCGGAAAGCAAACTGAACAGCTTTCGGTAAGGATATCCATCCCACAGCTCATGGGTATGCACGCCGCGGATCCTCTCCTTTAACAGGTTGAAGTTATATTCCAGTCCCTCTCCCTCGGTGTCGCTGGGATTACAGTTCCAGTTTACATAAACATGGGGGCTCTGCGAATAGTCAATGATCTTCTTTATTAACGGGACCCTGTCCGTACCTTTTCCGTGAACACATACCCTTATCTCAATACCAAGGTTATAGGCAAACTCGCCCACCTCGGCAAGTGCTTTCCCGATCTGTTCAAGGGTCTTTTCAACCGGAACCCCTTCGGGAAGGGCATTGGGAAAGACCCTGAAGCCAATTGCTCCCACATCACGGGCCAGCAGGGTATATTCTTTGGTACTCTCGATGTTCTTTTTCAGCTCATCCGGATCGGGAGAATGGTACTGGAATGCGCTGGCAAGGCTTATGGCT
>CAZIAU010000845.1:0-1550 GCA_964536755.1 uncultured Bacteroides sp.
TGTAAATTTAACTGAAATATAAACTATGATGCGAAAAGAGAATATTTTGACAGCAGTTAGTTCATTACAACCAGTACCCTTGCCCGGAAGTAACCGCATATACAAGGCTGTAACTGTCTGCGGCTGTCCAGTTTGTAATCCCTCTGTTTTCAAAGGTAAGGCTGACTGACCGGGTCGTACCCGGACCCATAACATTGGGAACCTTCTGGGAAATGAAAGCAGCATTATCGGGGAAGGGAACAATTGGAATGACTGAAGTCATGTCAATCTCCCGATAATCTAAGATACCAGTCACCTGGCAATTTACTACCGTCAATATCAAGCGTGACAAACCGCCCCGCTGTCGTCCCTGTACCTCCCTACAGCCCACGGCCTGATGATATCCAGTCATTCTTAAGGTCTTCCACCATGGTTATCTTACCCCCGGACATATCGTACATATTGGCAAAAACCCTCCCGTAAGCCTCTGAAGCATGCCTCACATTCTGTAATACGGTGTCACACCTGATCCGGACCAGTGATTCCAGCCGTAACCACTTCCATCTCCTTTTGCGCCGAACCATCCCTGAAATCAGGAGTCCTTTGAATGCCATCATTGGTTTTGTTGAACAATTGCAGAAAACAGCCCTGGATAACAAGCAAAAGAATTTTGCAGATATCATTGAAAAGTCTTCTGAGTACCTGCTTCACCTCGTGAATGAGGTGCTTACCTTCTCCCGGCTAGAATCCGGTGAAGTAAAGCTGGATGAAGTTGAATTCAATCTGGAAAGCCTGATTCGGGAAATATATGACACTCTGAAAGTAAGGGCAAGTGAAAAAAGTATAAACCTGAGATATAAATTCGACGAGAACCTGAAAACGATTTTTCTGGGTGATGCTTTCAGACTTAAACAGGTAGTTATGAATCTGGTGAATAACGGGATTAAATTCACCGAATACGGTTATGTGGAGATCGGACTGAGCCTGCTTGAAGAGAAGGACGACAGGATATGGATCAGGATAACTGTTTCTGATACGGGGATTGGAATCGCTGAGCAAAAGTTAAAAGATATTTTTCAGGAGTTCAAACAGGCAAGTGCCGGCATTGCAAGAAAACACGGAGGTTCTGGTCTGGGATTAACCATTAGTAAAAGGTTAACCAAGGTGATGCAGGGAAGAATATCAGTTGAAAGCAAAGAGGGTAAAGGTTCAGTTTTTACAGTTGAAATTCCTTTAAAAAAGAGTCAGAAGGATTTTCTTTCAAAAGATGTGATGCAGGTTAATTCAGAAGAACTAGCCGGAATAAATGCGCTATTGGTGGATGATGATGCCATGAACCGGGCACTGGGACAGATTATCCTGGAAGGATTCAACATGGAAGTGAGCCTGGCGAGCGAAGGAAGAGAGGCCATGGAAATATATAAAAAAGGTCTCTTTGATGTGGTTTTACTGGACATACATATGCCGGATATTAGCGGATTTGAAGTAGCAAATTTTATCAGGAACGAGGCAAATGATGAAGATGTAAAAATCATTGCAGTTACAGCTGATAGTTTACGGGAGGATGAAGT
>CAZIAU010000846.1:0-1533 GCA_964536755.1 uncultured Bacteroides sp.
CCAGCATACACAGTAAACTGGAAGATCTCTTCAGGCTCTGGAAAGAGAACAGATACAATAATTTTTTGGCATCCCTGGTCATTACCGCGGCAGCTTTTCTGATGCTCGCCCTTGTCCCCGTATTGTTCTCTTCGGGAACTGCATACCCGGTCCAGTATGGTGCCGGGATCGGGGCCATCTCCATCTCCAACATCCTATCATTTATCCCGGTTACCATAGCGGGATTCGGAACGAGGGAACTTGTGTTTGCACAGGTCTGGGAATTGAGTCAGTACCCCAAAGAGATTGCCCTTTCGGTTTCCACCGCCTATTTCATGGTCACTTACCTGGGATCGTTATTCATCGGCGGGGTAGTCTACCTGTTTAACCTGAAACATCTGTATCGTCCGGGGGAGATCCGGAAGATGAGTTCGGCCGGCACCACTGAAGGTTCCTGATTCCTGTAATACCTGCGAAATTCACCTGCTTAGGCCGATCATGGAATTGCGCTCCGGGGAAAAAGGGAATAGTTATTTTCACGATTTCAGGAAGTCACGTACCTGTGAGTTTTTCCTAAAATGGTGAGTTCTTATTTTTCAGCCCTGAGACTGCAGAAGTGACAGTCATATTTTAGACCCAAGACCTGCCCGTCGGGGTCCTGGACATGGTTGCATGCCGTCAACCCTGCGCTTTTACCAGATATTACCGGTATTTTTCTTTTCGTAGATCCGCTCGGCCACCTTAGAGAGGGCATCATCATATTCTGTTCCTGTCCTGACGGCATGTTTCCTGATCTCTTTTCTGAGCCTCCTGTCGCCCTCAATCTCTCCTTTAATCTTCTCCAGTGCATCCCCGCGTTCCATGGCCCTGAGATCATCATAATTATCTCCTGTATTGTAGTTATAATATATTCCCAGTCTGGCCAGCTCCGGATCCGGAATGGAAAACATCCACATAAATTTTTCATCGGGCCTGAACCGGAGAAAATCATACCGGTATGCCCTCCAGGTCATCCCGGCGTGATGAATGTAACCCCTGGTATATTGCCAGGTCTGAAACTGGTTTAAAAAGAGCAGAAATACCAGGAATGCAGCAAAAGATATGGCGATTTCCCTCCGGGCTTTCCTTGCTGTCTCCACAACGGCCCCAAGTGGCAGCGCCATTACGCCGTAAAGATCGACAAAAGACCTTAGCCCGAAGCTTCCGCCGGTCCACCACGACCACCAGCTGGCCAACAGATAGATCTGCAGGACCAGGTAGAGGGAGACCGGCAACACCCCTCCTTTACACTGTCGTCGCATGAACCAGATCCCCACGGTAGCCACAAGCATGACCGGGGTGTAGATATACCAGCCTTTCCGGAAACTGAACAGTACCTGAATCAGGTGCGGCGACCCGAAATAGAAACTGCTGCCGGATGGTCCATAGGAGTTGAACAGGAACGAACCCGTAATTGTCTTCCAGTAGATGAGCTGGGGGATCCAGGGTACCAGAAACAGAATTGCCATCAGGAGCAGCTGGGGATACTTCTGGCCGAGGAACCTGGCCCTGTGC
>CAZIAU010000847.1:0-1532 GCA_964536755.1 uncultured Bacteroides sp.
AAAACTCACCTAAAAATATACATCCATTCTTAAAATATACTTATAAGATGTAAGTATGAAGAGGACGATGAATATATGCTCGAAGTAGGAATGGAGATGGCACGAATGTCGAAACTTAACTTCGAGTACGTGAAAATTGAGGTTGAGGGATAATCAGTTTATATCCGGATACCTATTACCAGAATATCATCAATTTGTTCATTATCCCCCTGCCACTCTGCAAGCTTTTTATCCAGTATTCGTTTCTGTTCTTTCATGGGATATTCCTGAATATCAAGAAGTAATTCTCTGAAGTACTTTGACCTGAACGTTTTCCTACCGGGGCCTCCCAGCTGATCCACATATCCGTCGGAGAAGAGATAAAGAGAGTCATTACTTTTCAGTTTGATCTGATGATTTGTGAACGGGACAATTTCCTGCTCATAAATACCTATTGGCATTTTATCTGCCTTTAAATGTTTCAGGGTCCAGGCAGATGTGGATGATCCCTTACTGTTTTTTGAAATGAGATACACGGGCCTGTTTGCCCCGGCAAATTCCATTACTTTTTTGTGTGTATCGATAACACAGAGCACAATCTCAATTCCGTCCTGGGATTCTCCTCTGGAGCCCGTCTGATGCAATGCGCCAATCACGAAATGCCGCAATTTATCCAGTATCAGGCTGGCCTGAATGACTTCACTCCTGTTCACAATTTCATTCATAAAGGATATTCCCAGCATACTTAAAAAAGCACCCGGTACACCATGACCGGTGCAATCGGCCACAGCAACAAGCAATTTGTCGCCTTTGACAGCGGACCAGTAGTAATCACCGCTTACAATATCCCTGGGTTTGAAAAAGATAAAATGATCTGTGAGGTAATCAGACAAATTCTCTGCCGGGGGTAAGATAGCCGACTGGATCCTCTCTGCATACCGGATACTGTCCAGGATCTGTTCCTTCTGGCGCGATATGGTATCCCTCTGCCGGGTGGCCATTTCAAGTTGAGCTTCAATTTCTTCTTTTTGCGCCTCAATCTCCTCTTTTTGCATCACCACTTCATTGGTTCTCTCTTTTACTTTCGCTTCAAGATCCCTGTTCATACTGGAGATACGCTCCACATAATCATGTATCTGCTTTGTCATCTCATTGTACCCTTCAGCAAGCTCACCGATTTCATCATTGGTGCGTACAAGGGTATACAATTCTGCCTGGCCGCCCCTTGTATTCTTGATGTTGGTCAGCAGTTCTTTCAATGGGCGTGTGATATCCTGGCCTGTCCATTTAATAAACAGGATCAGATAGATGAGTGAAACCAGGATCCCGTTACCAATACCCACAAGCATTACCAATGAATCCACTGCATTTACATAGAAAAGCCTTTCGTATCTTTCAAGAGAAAATGATGTTCTTTCATTATTAACAATAGATCCCCAGGGTCCAAACAGGATCTCCCTCTGTTCCCGTGAAACATTTTCCAGTTTCAGCTCCTTTATGCAAGTGAGGCTCAGGATCAGGTATACCATGACCACCACGATTGGAAGAAAGGT
>CAZIAU010000848.1:0-1530 GCA_964536755.1 uncultured Bacteroides sp.
TCACGGGCCAAGTTACTGATTGTCCTGTCGTTTTTTGTGTTTATCGTCCTTACGATTGTTCTATTCAAGGATAGTTTTAGGGTACCGCCGTTCGATCTTTTTGGGTTCGATACCCCTGCATAATTCTGAGTCACGACAACCCAAACGCCGTCAGGATCAGGGCCTCTGTGATAGGATTCCTCCCGGGAGTATCCATGATCAGTCTCGGTATTTTTGAGGTTCTGCAGGGGAACCGGCCCTTTGCCTTATACCTCATCCGTGCCATCGGGGAAGCCCGGAGTATATGGATACGGGGGACCGAGAAGCTACCAGCATTCTTCGAACGTCCTGTCAACCGGGGTAGTTACTTCCGCAACCAAAACAGAACCTCCTGCTGAATTAATGATTTGCAGAAGGTTGTTTCAGGTTATTGAGGTCGGCAGCATTATGTGAATTGATGTCCTCTTTTAATTAAAAAGAGTGATTTATTAACCTTTTAATTGATTTGTAAGTACCCTGGTATCCGATTAAATCCAGTCAACTCACTTCTCTGGTCAAGCAATACTCCGTTTTCCTTGTTGACTTTGTTTGAATTTAGTTCTTCTAAACTGATATTAACTTTTGTCCTGATAACAAAGCATGCAGAACTTTGATGTATTCTAAAAAGCCGTTTATATACGACATATCCCCCGGTCAGGGATGATTAACCTTTTGGTTCATAATACAATAATTCCGGGGCGTTGATAACAAAGGATACTCGCCCTCATCAGATTCACCAGGTAGAGGGTAACACAGATTTCAGAGCATGCAGCATACGAACTTTCTGACCCATTCCCGGATGCTTAACCTAGAACAAAATTGCGAAAACGCAACCAAGTGAATGGAAAAATAGTCTTATTTTTATATTATGATGAGTCTGTTTCATGAAATTTATACTCCTGCTGATATGAAATTTATTAAACCTCTACTCTGGATATGGCTCGTAATGCCGGTAGTCTTTCTCAGCTCCTGTGAGAAGCAGCCCGAAGCTCAACAGAAGGGAACACTCGAACTTGGAGTCGTCACTGATCAACTGGATGGACAGCTGAAAAGTGCTCTTGATGACAGCACCAATGCTGTCAGAACACCATACGCTGTAATCAGCGTCGTAAATGAAAATGGAGCACTGGTCCTGGACAACGAACGCCTGGAATTATATAATTTCAGCGGTCAATGGATCACTAAGGAAATCAGGCTTAAGGTAGGGCGATATGAGGTTACCAAATTCCTGGTCGTCGATCGGGAAGGCAATGTCCTGTTAGCGGCACCCATCGAAGGATCTCCCATGGCCTACCTGGTGGATAAGCCGCTGCCTCTGCCTTTTAATATAAGGGAATACCAGACTACCAGGGTGGTGCCGGAAGTGCTTGTGGTAAATGATGAGCCGCCGGAAGCATTCGGTTATGCGACATTCGGTTACAATGTGGTTAAAATTCTTGATTTCTATGTCGCCGTTTATATTGATGACCCCAGGATCATGGCTCCCATGCCACTGTACACGGAAGCAAAACT
>CAZIAU010000849.1:0-1528 GCA_964536755.1 uncultured Bacteroides sp.
TGAATGTTAATCAATACAGTTGCTGGGATTTTGGAGGACGGCACCAGGTTGTGGGATTCAACCTGAACGGGAATGCAGAGTTCAGGAATTTCTGGCATGCCGGTCTCTTTGGCAATCTGAGTTCGGAAGTGAGTGCCAACTCACCGCTAAGAGGAGGACCTGCTATGAAACTCCCGGGGGATTACAATATAAGCACATTTATATCGACAAGCACCACCAGAAAGCTGATCGGCAGTTTTGGTGGATCCTATTCAGGGAACTTCGAAGATTCGGGTCGGGAGTACAGCATAAATTTCGAGCTTACATATAAACCTATCAGTAACCTGAGTATCTCACTTGATCCCAATTTCAACTATAACCAGAACGAACTGCAATATGTGACCCAGGAGCTTTTTCCCGATAATGAGAGATATCTCTTCGGCTCCATTGATCAGAAAACCCTGAGCATGTCCTTACGGCTGGACCTGATCATAACCCCGGAAATTACACTCCAGTTCTGGGGCCAGCCATTTATCGCTTCGGGTAAATACAGTGATTTTAAATACATTACAGATTCTCAGTCAGATATATACAGGAACAGGTTCCGGCTCTATACCCCCGATGAGATCGAATTTTCAGACAAGGAAGATATATATCGTGTAAACGAACCGGAGAATAGCCTGAGTTATGAATTTGAAAATCCCGATTTTAATATGAAGGAGTTCCTGTCGAACCTGGTATTCAGGTGGGAATACCGTCCGGGGTCTTTCATCTACCTTGTCTGGTCACAGAATCGGTCCGGCAACGATCCCTATGGCCAGTTTCAATTTAAAAATGATTTCTCGGATATGTGGGATATCTACCCCAATGATGTAATCTTGTTGAAGGTTTCCTTCAGGATCGGGAGATAAAAAAAGGTGCACGTGATATGCACCCTTATCTGAAATAGGTTTACCTTACTCCGTACAAATTTTATCGACCAATCCATTCGCCTGGCTATCCCAGCAATGCCACTCTGTATCTCCGAACTTAACTTCATCCTTTACCCTTCCCTCCTTGGTGGTTGTACTCCACTCAATATTGGTTACACCGGCAGCCAGGGAGATGGTATATGAAGCATCAAAAATCTCCTCCGGGTTATAGGCCAGCATGATATAACTTCCATTCTGTTCATGCCCCTCCTCCACATATGTATAGGTCAGGTCGGACAGTTCGGTTTCAAAGTCTTTATTCCATGCTGCTTCAATTACCTTCACCGAACCATTTTTGTAGAAATTCCAGTCTGCATGCGTATGATCGTACCTTACCACCCCGTTAAACCACAAAACACCAACCTCGGGCGTCACAGAAGAAGCTATTACCATCTCCATGGAGAATTCCCTGTTGTTGATCCTGGCCCCGGTTAAGGTAACCAGCAGACTGTCATTCTCCCATGGAACACTGTAGTCCCATTCCCAGGTATTGTCTCCCTGATATTCAGGTGTCTGCTGCAACGCATATGCATAAGCAATGATAGGCGGGGAAAAAGTTACAGTTGCAGCAACATTCC
>CAZIAU010000850.1:0-1523 GCA_964536755.1 uncultured Bacteroides sp.
ATTGCTATTTATGTTCATTTCTTGACAGGAAATATGGCCTTTGCACAAAAAAGACGTAATTTTGTGCAGATGCTATTGATATTATGAATGCTTTTAATCGGACCAAACCATTTAATCAACTTCCAGTCTTACCACCTGATGATCCATTAATCTATTCAAAGGAGGTCCTGTTGCATCTTGCTGAAGCAAATCGTTCACTGGGGAAACTGGATGGGATTTCAAGTAAGCTGCCTAACCCAAGGATGTTGATCAACACTATCTCATTGCAGGAAGCAAAATCAAGTTCAGAGATCGAAAATATCTTCACAACCGACGACGAACTTTATAAAGCTCTCTCCACAACAGATACAAAAATTTCACCGTCGGCAAAAGAAGTGCTCCGGTACCGGGAGTCGCTGTGGGCCGGAGTGAAGAGCATAGAGAGGGAAGGGCGAATAAGTCTCAATACAATTACTGATATCTATCAAACCATTAAGGAGACACAGAATGAGATTCGACCTGAACAATCCAACATCAGAATAATCAAGGGGGGCAGGAGTCGCACCAGTGGCGAGGTCATGTACACACCTCCCAAGGGAGATGAGCTTTTGAAGGGATTATTGCATAATCTATTGGAATATATAAACGAAGACGATCTGCACAGGGCTGATCCTCTTCTGAAAATGGTGATAAGTCATTACCAGTTTGAGGCAATTCATCCCTTTACAGATGGAAACGGAAGAACAGGAAGGATATTAAATACGCTTGTACTGATTAGTAAAGGATTGCTGGCATACCCTATTCTCTATCTCAGTAGTTATATTATTGACAACAAGGATAGCTACTACCATTATCTGAATGGAGTTTCTGCAAGAGGTGACTGGAAAAGATGGTTAATATATATGCTTGAAGCAGTAAAAACAACTGCGGACTACACTGTATTCAAAATCGAAGAGATTATGATGCAATTTACCGAGACCCGCAAATATATTGAGAAGCATTTGCCAAGGATGGAGTATTCCGTGATAGAAGCCATATTCACACAACCATATATTAAGGCAATACATATCGTAGGAGACAAAATTAAAAGCAGGAATACAGCAAGAAAGTACCTGGATCAATTGTGTGAGATCAGAGTTTTAGAGCTCAGACATATAGGAAATGAAAATGTCTATATCAATAATGATCTTGTGCGGATTCTTGAGAAATAGGCTTTGAAATCCTTGTTCAGTCCCTTTTCAACCATTTAAATATCTCTTCATAAACCTGTTGTTTCTCCTTCCCGGTAATAAGAGTGAACTCATTACCTCTCTCCCCTTGCGTATAAACATGGATGGGAAAGGCCAGGTTTTCCGCTGCCCTTTTCTCTGTTTCTGCATTTCCACTCGCATCCAGTGGATTAATGATCAATAGCTTTCGCGGATATAATGCAGCCATAAGATCAGCCAGGTCATATGCTTCAATGGCACCTGCCACGGTGGAAGGAATGAACCCTGGGGAATATTCTCGGGAGAGGGCAATCTCTGCAAAACTTGTAAACGGCT
>CAZIAU010000851.1:0-1522 GCA_964536755.1 uncultured Bacteroides sp.
GAGGGCCATATCAGAAGAGAATATTGAGGCATTAACAGAATATGTAAAAGCCGGTGGCCGGTTGATAGCCGATGTACAGTTCGCTTTTTGTGATCCCTGGTCAAAGATGCATCCGAAAGGAGCTGGATCACAAACAGAAAAACTTTTTGGTGCCTGGGTGGATATCATCCATGATACCAGGACCGGCGGAAAATCCCTCGGAGATATTCAGGTTGAAGGGATGTACGGGGATATTAAACTTACCGGTGCACGGGTAATTTCAACCTATTCTGACGGTAAACCTGCCATTACCGAGTACCGCCTGGGCAGGGGGACAGCCGTTTTAATCGGTTTCGATGCCTCCAGGATGTGCCATCTTCAGGGAGATTCCCCTGAGTCTGAAGACCTCATTGCATCTTTGGTAGAGATTAACCAGCAAAAGAATTGGCTTGCTACTGCTCCCATGTCGTATTGTCTGCGCACGGACAAGGCAGACCACTATTTTCTGCTCAATGATGAAGAGGAGCGGCCGGCATTTATCACCGTTTACGATGCACGATACGTATCGGGGTCTGATGTTATTACAGGGGATCCCATTGATGTGAATGGCACCATAAGTGTCACCATTCCGAAAGAATCCGCCATGTGGTTAAGATTTGAAAAAGTATCAAAGTGAATACTATGAGATATAAAAAATTACTGTTTAAAAGCTTATGGAGATATGCCAACCTGGCGATACTGATTATTTCCTTAACGGGCTGCCATAAGAATAAGATCCCGGTTCATGATGTGCACCAGGGAGGCTTAGTTTTGGAATGGAATGTTATTGGGCCATTCCCGACTGAGCAACTTACTGATCGTCAGTCAAACGGAGCAAACCGATCGGGGTATAACACCGATTTTCTGACGGACATCGGCGGTGAAAGCAAGGCCATTTTGTATGAAGGCTTGAAAGCATCTTATAATAAAAACAATGGTGAACCAAGAAGGGCTGTGGTCAAACGCATTGGTCCGGAACAGGATAAAAACAGCCTGCCGGCTTTCAGGAGGATCATCAATAACAATCAGCATATTCTTGACAGGGATTTTGACAAGGCAGTGGCCTATGCTTTTTGTTATCTTCAATCCGATAAACCCCAAAAAATATATGCCCACCTTGATGTTGACGGCAGTCCGAAAGTCTGGCTGAACGATCAGATGGTATATGAAAAGTGGGAAGATTTCAGCAAATCCATCCGCCAGGAATGGTATTACAATTTTGAGCTGGATGTAAAAAAAGGATTAAACAGGTTTCTTATCAAGGTTGATAATATTGAAGGATGGTGGGGATTTCGAATCGAGCTTTACCCGGAAGATCAAAACAATGCCCTGGTCAAATCAGATAAGCCTAAAACGATAAAAATAGACAGCCTGATACTATCGAAGAATAACTTATCCCTCGTTGTTAATACAAGCCCTGAAGCACCGGGGCAGCCGGTTGAGGTTACCATCTCAAAAATGGAAGGCGAAGAGATATATCATGTTAAGAATTTAACTGGACAGC
>CAZIAU010000852.1:0-1518 GCA_964536755.1 uncultured Bacteroides sp.
TGATGAATGTTTCAGTCACATCGACCAGGAAAACAGCCTTAATGCCTACAAACTGATACAGGAAGAATGTAATAGCCGGGGTGCGGGTCTGATCCTCACCTCTCTGAATGGTACTGACCAGATGAAGGCAGATCGGAGGATGAAGTTATGAAGCATCTGTACAGTATATTATGGAAAGACAACTCCAGGGCCCATCTTCTATGGGCTTTTCTTGGCACCCTTGCAGGATTTGTCCTCCTGATGTCGGGGATCCAGTTCTATATGGATATCAAATCAGTACTTTCCCAGAACCGGGACCTGCTTGATCCGGAATATATAATCATTAATAAAAAGGTGGGTATTGGCCAGTCACTTGGTCTGGTTCAGGCCGGATTTACGAAGAAAGAGATCGAAGAACTGGCCAGTCAGCCATTCGCAGACAGGGTGGCTCCTTTTATTTCCAACGAATTCCCCGTGAGCGGTTATACAGAAAATGAAAGGTTCCCCGATTTCTACACGGAACTTTTTTTTGAGTCCGTCCCGGACGAGTACATCGATGTAAAATCTGAAGAGTGGAAGTGGGATCCTGAAGAAGGAACCATTCCAATCATAATTCCACAGGATTATCTGAACCTTTACAATTTCGGTTTTGCGCAGAGTCAGGGACTTCCGCAAATCCCCAAAGGTGTAATCTCCATGATCAACTTCAGGATCAGGCTCAGGGGAGAGGGTCGCGGTAACTATGAAGACCACCCGGGGCGCATTGTAGGATTCAGTAACCGGATCCACTCCATAATGGTGCCGTATGATTTTCTTCTGTGGGCAAATGAAAAATATGGTTATTTTAAAATGAGTGACCCATCCCGGCTGATCCTTGTTTCAAAAGATCCCTCCGATCCTGAAATTATAAGGTTTATTGAGAAAAAAGGATATGATACCATAAGGGAGAAACTGAAAAGCAGCCGGCTGAACATAATACTCAAGTTCATTATCAGCTTCCTTGTGGTAGTGGCAAGTATAATAATCGGACTGGCCTTCCTTGTTTTCCTTTTGAGCCTGCAATTAATGATCAGCCGGTCTGCCGGAAAAATTAAAAGGCTCAATAAAATCGGATTTAATTACAGGGAGATCAGCAAGCCATATATCCTGTTATTGCTCATCTTGCTTGCCGGTGTAACGGCCCTCTCCCTGGTGGTGACCTCTGTTCTTACAAAGCAATTTTCAGAAATGGCCGGGGAATGGAGCCTGGAGATTTCATCTCATCTTCATGGAATAATCTACGGCGCATCCACAGGCCTGATAACTCTCATATTCTTAACCAATATGGCAGCTATCCTGGTAAGTACCAAAAAGCTATGTAAATAGCACAATAAATTGAGGTTAATAGTTTGGATCATTCATTTTTATCACTATTTTTGCATCCCGAATTAATCAAAAGGCAATATGGCACATCATTTATCAGCCAAGAAGAGGATCAGGCAAACTGAGGCTAAGCGCGCGAAAAACAAGTATTACGCGAGGTCAACCCGAAGCTCTATG
>CAZIAU010000853.1:0-1517 GCA_964536755.1 uncultured Bacteroides sp.
AGGCAGTAGCTGGTTGGGTCTTATTGCCCTTAAAAACATTACACCATATTTCAGGTAGTCAGTCAAAGACCTCCTGTACTGGCTGTTAAGGTAGTAAAAAAGAACAGTCGTCTTGTCCTGTGAAATATAGATCCCGTTAAATTTCTCCACCAGATCATATGCATATTCGGTCATCAGGCGGACACTCCTTGCCGGATTTTTCTTTTTCATCATTGCCTGGGCCCTTGGATTCTGTTCAAAGGCATTGGAAACAATATCAATGATAATATCCCTGTCCGGATGATTCATAATCTTTTACTTTGAATTAATGATATGCCTGCCTTCATTTGCAGGTGGTGAAAATTTCTCTATCTAAAAAATTCTCATCTTCAATCTCATGAAAAAACGTCTGTAAATAACCGATCATATCCATTCTCTCATCCTCATCCAGGTATTTAAAGTTGAGGATGAGGTCCAATATCTCATCTTTGTAAAGTTTGAATGAGTCCACCACCTCCTGTTGAACATTCCTGGTCCTGCATGGTCCCAGGAAGATCCGTTCTCTAACCGAACTTATTCCAAGACTTTCTCTGGGAATGGCATAATGAGTATTTACCAGCCCGGTATAATCAAAATCATAGGGGACAGGAGCAAATCCCACCATACCGGGCGTATGCAATGACAGAATCCTCAGATTATGCCTTCCGGTAACAGAATAGTCCCCGTTCCCGATCATATACTGAAACAGAGCCAGTTTATCCATCACCTCTCTGTTAACCGTTCTCATGGAGAGCTTATCGCTTTTAATGAGCCTTGCCCCCAGCCTTGCGGCCAACATATCATCCGGTTCGATCAGGAAAGCCCAGTCCTCTGATTCCTTATTCTTTCTTCCGGTATCGATAAACTTCAAGCGTACCAGCCGGGTCCGGTAACCAACAGGAGTAATAAGATTATAGATGCGATAGACCAGATACTCCCTCAAAACATAATTTTCATATTGTCTGGCCGGCCTGCACCTGATTACAGTTTTAATCCTCTTTATATTCTGTAACTCTTCAGCTTCTATTCCCGAGTACCTAATGTTAAGCCAGAAGGGAGGGGTTCTGCAATTGTCCCTCCTGTAAATCCCCCTGGCCTTGACCCTGACAGGATGTGTAACCTGGAACGAATCACTCAAGTGATTGATTAACTCAGCATCCTGGTACTTCTCCTTTTTACGCGTCCTTTGGAATGTTTTAATATCAAATTTCAGTGTCAAATGAAGCGGTTCCTCCACATCAAATAACCCCTCATAAACCTCAACGGTATCCTCAAACGAAGCAGAAGAGTTTTCATTTTGCGCCGATAGGATTCCGGAGAAACAGAGGAGAATTCCGGTGAGAATAGCAATTCGTTTCATTGATCAATACATTTATCTAAAAACAATCTTTTGTGATAAATGGTTTTAAAGACGTACAAATTGCTTCATCCCCAAATATAATAAAGAAATGCTATCTTTATCTGATCAGCAACACGGTTATTATACCGCAACAAAAACA
>CAZIAU010000854.1:0-1515 GCA_964536755.1 uncultured Bacteroides sp.
CCAGATGGGGAATGAGGGCCACTCAAAGGATACGGTATATGAAGTTGCCGAGGTTGTTCAAAGTGGTTGCCTGGGAACAATAAAGGATGTGCATGTGTGGACGAACAGGCCGATCTGGCGCCAGGGTATGCCGAAACCGGTTAAAATGGTCGCTGTTCCCAGAACGCTGGATTGGGATATATTCATAGGTCCAGCACCGATGCGTGACTACAGTCCCGAGTATCATCCCTGGATCTGGCGTGGCTGGTGGGATTTTGGAACCGGGGCCCTGGGTGATATGGGATGCCACCTGCTGGACGTTCCTAACTATGCGCTACAATTAGGTCCACCGGAGGCTTTCCAGGCCAGTTCATCCCTGGTAAACACGGAAAGTGCACCGGTTTCTGCCAAGGTAAGCTACAAGTTCCCGGCCAGGAAAAACCTTCCCTATTGTGCTTTGCCTGGACTGGAACTGACATGGTATGACGGCGGTTTAATGCCTGCCCGGCCATACAATCTGCCTGATGATGCCCCTATGGAACCGGGAGGGGGATTTATGTTTATCGGCTCGGAAGCAACTCTTATTGCCGAAGCTTACGGTGAAAACTGGAAGGTATACAGGAACAGTGAAGAATTTACTCCTGAAACAAGGGTTAGCCTGGGAAGGATTCCGGATAACCCGCTGGGAGGGGGAAGGCACGAAATGCATTTTGTTGAATGCTGCAAGAATGGGGGGACTCCCGCATCAAATTTCAACTATTCCGGACCGTTTAATGAGATGGTGGTCATGGGGAACCTGGCCGTAAGGTTGCAGTCGTTGAAAAAGACCCTGCGCTGGGACAGTGAGAATATGAGAATAACCAATATAGGTGCCGATGAGAAAATAAGGACCGCAAAGCTATCTCCTTATTCCAGTGACGTCGTTACCCGGGCAGTTGACAGGGAATCAAGGAAATGGGTTGAATGGAACGCTTCGGAAATGAGCCGGGAATGGGTTAAACATAAATATCACAATGGCTGGGAATTAGGATCTGTTGATATGTAGATAGGGGACAGATGTTGATGCATTATAAATTTGAGTGAAGGCACTTGATTCTGAAATGAGTCCGGGGAGTTTATGTAATGGAATAATGACCAGTCTTGAAATGCTATCTTTAACTCCTGTTTAATTTTTCCATGACTGCATCCCTGTAACTTCTGCTTATGGGGATCTCATACCTGCCTATTCCAATGGAATCACTTGTGAAGGTTTCTATTTTTTCCAGTGAAACGATGAAAGAGCGATGAGTCCGCAGAAAATCCCTTGTTGGCAGCCTGGCCTCGATATTCGAAATTGTTTCCCTGGTTATCAGTACATTATCTTCTTTCAGGTGAATCTTTATATAGTCGCCCAGGCTCTCAATGAAAAAGATATCCCTGAAATTGACTTTAACCATTTTGCGGTCCGATCGTACAAAAATGGAGTCATCCCTGTCAATACTGATCTCCACGGATTTACCGGGTACGATAACTGAGCTTTCTTCAAAGAACTTGTTG
>CAZIAU010000855.1:0-1510 GCA_964536755.1 uncultured Bacteroides sp.
CGCGCGAGCATTAAATTCGCTTTCATTAGTTCCGTTAAACCAAGGAGGTTTAGATTTTAATTTCGAGCCTTCATTCCATCCTCGCCATTGATCTAATAAATCTGCCTCTGCTTGACTCATACCTAAGAACATCTCTAATTGCTTCCACTCACTATCGCTAGGTAAATGCCAACCGGAGGGGCACACTCCTTGCAATCCACTTGGATTGGATTTGCTGCCTTCTAAGCCATTTATTGCTGCTGCCCATGTATATAAAGCACCATAATTTAGGCCATTCGAGATGTCGTTATTATACCAACCATATGCTTTCCCGGTAGAATCCAGATTATCCCACGCAATTTGATCCTCAATAAGAGTAATGGCTGTCCCGTCGGAATAATGCGTGACTCTTAAATTTTCCCCCATCCACCATTGGTTTCCAATTTTCACTGTTTTGAAAATATTGCCATCAATATCTGCTTCAAATCCATATTTATCTGGGAACAACATAGCATTTGTTATTATCTCAATTTTAGATTCTACGTCAGATAAAGTGGCTAACTGATTGGACCCCTGAGTAATGACTTTACCACTTACATTTAAATCACCATCCACGTCTAAAGTTGTAATTGGATTTACAGTTCCAATTCCCACATTCCCACCATATGGATTTAAACTTAGATTATCCTTCATATCATTTTGCAAGCGAAGATCTTCATCACTTGCATCCCACCACATATAGGCTTTTACCACATCATCATTGAGGAAGGTAAATTGAATATCCTCATTATCAGGAGCTGATATGACAAATTGACCTAATTTCGGTGAAGGTGATCCATTTAAGTGAAGTCTTGATTGTGGGCTAATAGTACCTACGCCGATATTTCCTTCATTATAAAAAATTCCCCCTGTAACATCAACCCATTTCGTATCTCCTGGTTCTCCTTGAGGGCCTTGTTCTCCCTGGGGACCTTGTGGTCCTATTTCTCCTGTATCTCCTTTTAGACCGATTTCACCCTGGTCACCTTTGTCTCCTTTTGCACCAGTTGGACCTTGCTCACCTTGAGGCCCAGGTTCCCCTTGAGGCCCCTCATTCCCTGATGCTGCATAGAGTGCATATGGAACACTTAGTATTGGGCTTGATCCAAGATTGACACCATTGACGGTAATATCGAGGTAGTATGGTCCAGAGGCCCAATCAACTAAAGATAGGTCACCAGAAGTGACTCCTTTCCCAATTGCGACATTTACTAATCCAAGCTCATTGGTTTGAGTGTTATGAATCTCAAGGTAGGCTGATACTCCTTGTTCATTTACAATATCGATCTGCAAAGCAACAGTTTCATTTGCCTTAACTGTTCCGTCTGTATTTCTGAGGATTGCTTGGTAATTTAATGCTTGTGGGACTTGTCCGAACAAGGCGACAACAACAGCCATAAAGGCAATGCAAAGAATTGGCCGTTTCATTATTGAGGTTTTAAGGAGAATAAAGTTACTCCTACTGTGTGAGATTGTCAAGCAGAATGAGCTT
>CAZIAU010000856.1:0-1502 GCA_964536755.1 uncultured Bacteroides sp.
CGATCATTACCCCGGCAGCAAAACCCAGCATAGAATTCAGGATATTTTTATTGATTGATTTGAAAAAGAAAACCATTGAGGATCCTGCTGCAGTAACAAACCAGGTAAAAAGTGTTGCTACCAGTGCCAGCAATACAGGATTGTAATTCAGTAACAATTCTATTTTCATTCTCTTAAAGGTTCTTCAGTTTACTACAGAGATATTTCATCTGGCACCCTTGATCATATATAAACCGGATGCATGAGATCCCAGTTCAGTGAGTCTGACTTCCAGATCCAGCGATGAGGTATCTGAAACATTAAACAATGCAAAGTAAGTCAAATCTGATATATCATTTCTCGATGTAATAACTTTTTTTTCTCCACCATTAACGAGTAAACATAACCCGGAGCTTTCAGCATGAATTTTTAATACTTCTTGATTGGTCAGGAGTGAAAGTGTAAATTCATCATTGCCGGTTAGATCACCACAAAAAAACAGTGTAGAACGTAAGATAGTAAATAATGTCATTAACGTGTACTGCTCCTCTTTTGTAAGCCTGGTCATTCGATCCTTTCCAACTTCGCCCCTTATTGAAAGCCTTCCCAGCGGTATCATGTCACAATCGGGCCATGTGCCGGCCTGAATGTAACCGAACCAGTCCTGACATACCTCAAACAGGTGATAAATGTGCCGCCAGCTATCCCACACATCATTCACCATTCTCCACATATTGGCATGTTCACAAACATGAACTGCCTGTTCAACTGGAGTTGGTCCCGGTGAAGTGCTCAATACAATCGGACGGCCACAATTATCAACGGCATTCCGGATTTCAACCCTTTTGTGTGTATATAATCGGCCAGTTCTTAAAATTCACTTTTCTTTAATGCGTTCGGATTACAGGATTCCAATCCAATGATTGTAATTAATGATACTGATAGCTATACTTTTTTCATATTGCTTCTTCGGTAATGCTTTGTAATCAATTGGAAAAAAGGTGTCTGATAACCAGTATTCTATCAGACACCTTTATTTAATAGTCCGGGTATGTTGCTACTTCTACGGAAGTGACTGTGGCAATGATTCCATTGGTTCCAATGGTGGATTCTGCACCAGGTTGGGATTCCTGGTCATGTCAGCCTCAGGGATAAAGTGGATTATCCGGTTGGATGTGTACGGGATATAGCTCGGTCCCGACCATCCCTGCCAGGCCATGTAACTTCTGTCCATGGTCCTCTTATTTCTGAAGACATCCTGAGCGCGATGACCCTCAAGCCAGAACTCAAGGCGTTTTTCATCAAGAGCGACATCCAGCACTGTTTCATACCCCTTGAGATCACCTAATGTAAACAACTGATCTCCCGATAAACCGGCACGTTCCCTGATAAGGTTGACATTATCCAGTGCAAGTTGATCCTGACCAAGTTTAGCATAGGCTTCTGCCAGTATCAGATACATTTCAGCCAACCGGAACATTACCGGTGAGTGTAACATGGCTTCACCGTTTTCATAAGTGAAT
>CAZIAU010000857.1:0-1500 GCA_964536755.1 uncultured Bacteroides sp.
CAGGCTTGCTATGGAACCCCGCAGGACTTAACGCATGATATGCTGGTGCAGGGGAAAGTAAATGCGGGCCTTAGCAAAGCGATTCGCTTTTCAAAAATTCAAAGAAATGCTGGATTTCATTGATCAGAAACGAATAAAAGGGCTTATTGATCAGGCTCAGAAATAACCGGAATAACTATGAAAGCGCTGCCAGCGCCTCCTTCAGCCTCTGCATTGCCTTCTCCAGATTCTCATCCGAATTGGCATAGGATATCCGCACACATCCCTCAGCTCCGAATGCAGACCCGGGAACCGTGGCAATATGCCCGACTTCCAACAGGTAGATGCATAGATCCATATCATTTTCGATCTCTCGGCTGTTAACCGATTTCCCAATGAAAGCACTAAGATCGGGGAAGACATAGAATGCCCCTCCGGGAGTGGCACATTTTACCCCCTCAATCTGGTTAATATGACCGAGTATCAGGTCGCGCCGGCGAAGGAATGCATCCCTCATCTCCCTTACACAGGACTGATCACCTGTAAGGGCTTCCAGAGCAGCACGCATGGCAATGGAGGTTGCCCCGGAAGTCATCTGGCCCTGAAGTTTACCGCAGGCTTTTACCAGCCAGTCGGGTCCGGCCATATATCCAATCCTCCATCCGGTCATGGCGTAAGCTTTGGATACTCCGTTAATGATTATTACCCGTTCACGGATCTCTTCAAACTGGGCAATGGATTCATGCCCCCCCACAAAATTGATATGTTCATAAATCTCGTCCGCAATAACATAAACCTGCGGGTGTTTTGCTATCACACCGGCTAATGCCTTTAACTCCTCCCTGGAATATACACTTCCCGTCGGATTGGACGGAGAACAGAGCAGAAGGGCTTTGGTCTTAGGTGTAATCGCATCTTCAAGCTGTTTTGCGCTTATCTTGAATTCATTTTCGACAGTAGTATCAAGTATCACATTAACGCCCTCGGCGATCTTGACCTGTTCAACATAACTAACCCAGTAGGGAGCAGGCACAATTACTTCCTCTCCCTTATCGATCAGGCACATCATTACATTGGCCAGTGAATGCTTGGCACCCACACTTACCATGATATTGGAAGGTTTATATTCCAGGTTGTTCTCCTGTTTAAATTTATCCACTATAGCTTTCAGAAGATCCGGATAACCGGCAACAGGCGCATAATGGTGCCAGTCCCCATCAATAGCTTTTTTTGCTGCTTCCCGTATATGATCCGGGGTTAAAAAATCGGGTTCTCCCACGCTCAGATTGATAACGTCAACACCCTTTTCCTTCAACTCACGACCCTTCTGGTTCATGGCGATGGTGGCAGATGCGGCCAGTGAATTAATTCTTGCTGAAAGTTGTTCCATAAGTATTAAAATTATTGGTTGAGGATAAAATCATTTCAAAGGTCAAAAATACTCTTTTCGTTATAAATTACTTAATATTGTGTAAGACAAGTTTCAAAAAAAAATGAACATGGAGATTTTACTTGATATTC